>JASLXG010000146.1 GCA_030740435.1 Alphaproteobacteria bacterium
GGTTGGGCGATATTTCTGTGGTCGACCTTTCTCATCGATCATTTCGATCTCTTTGGCGTCAAGCAGGTCTGGCGTAATTTCCGCGGAATCACCCCACCGGCGCCTGATTTTTGCACCCCAGCACTTTATAAAATGTGCCGCCATCCCATGATACGGGGCTTCATCATAGCCTTCTGGGCAACGCCCCTGATGACCATCGGACACCTCTTCTTCGCCTTCGCCGTGACGGTCTTCTTCACCACAAAATCGACGGGGGAGGGCACTGGGCTCGGTCTCTCCATCAGCCACGACATCGTTGTGCAACAGCACGCCGGAGAGTTGGCGGTGGAGTCCGAGCCCGGCGCTTTCACTCGGTTTTGCATAACCCTACCCCGGTCGTGCGCTGCTGCCGATAAACCTTGACATTCCAGTAACTGGAACCTTTATTAGGGTACGGACGCCAACCGCAAAGGAAGCGCCGTGGCCCTTGCCGAACACATCTCCGCCGATCTCGTGCTGCCGGTGCGCGGCATGACCTGCGCCGCCTGCGTCAGCCGGGTGGAAAAGGCCTTGTCCGCCGTGCCCGGCGTGCAGGCCGCCAACGTCAACCTGGCCGCCGAGCAGGCCTTGGTGAGCTACGAAGCCGCTACCACGGGGCCCCTCGAATTGGCCCAGGCCATCCAGCGTACCGGCTTCCAGGTACCCGATGAAGAGCTCGAACTGCACCTCAGCGGCATGACCTGTGCGTCCTGCGTGGGCCGCGTCGAGGCGGCCTTGAGCCGTTTGCCCGGGGTTCATTCGGTACAAGTCAACCTGGCCACGGAATTGGCCGCCGTGCGCCTGACGGCCGGCGCTCTCACGCCGGCCGAGCTCGTTGCCACGGTCGAGAAGGCGGGCTATGGCGCCACGCTCAAGACCTCGGATGCGGCCCGCGAAAAGGCCCTCGAGGAAGACGCCGAACGGCGCTTGCGGCGCGAGGGTTGGATGGTCCTGGGGGCGGCGGTGCTGAGCCTGCCCTTGGTCGGGCAGATGATCCTGATGCTGCTGGGCGCGCCCGTGCAGTTGCCGGCCTGGGTCGAATTGGTGCTGGCCACGCCGGTGCAGTTCGTCTTCGGGTTTCGTTTCTACCTGGCGGCCGGCAAGGCACTCAGGGCGGGCAGCGGCAACATGGACCTGCTGGTGGCGCTGGGCACCTCGGCGGCCTATTTCTTCAGCCTCTACCAGATGACGGGCGGTGGAGATCTCTATTTCGAGGCGGCGGCCGTGGTCATTACCCTGGTGCTGTTCGGCAAGTGGCTCGAGACCCGGGCCAAACGGGGCACCACGCGGGCCATCCGGGCGCTGATGGATCTCAGGCCCGAAACCGCGCGGGTGTTGCGGGGTGGCGCCGAGCTTGAGCTGGCCATCGCCGAAGTGATCAGCGGCGACACGGTGATCGTCAAGCCAGGCGAACGCCTGCCGGTTGACGGCACCGTGCTGTCGGGCTCGAGCGCGGTCGACGAATCCCTGATCACCGGCGAAAGCCTGCCCGTGGCCAAAGCCGAGGGCGATGCCGTGGTCGGCGGCGCCATCAACGGCACCGGACTGTTGCGCCTGCGCGCCACCACGGTGGGTGCGGCCTCGACGCTGGCCCGCATCATCCGCCTGGTCGAGGGCGCCCAGGCCAGCAAGGCACCGGTGCAGAAGCTGGTCGACCGGGTCAGCGCCATCTTCGTGCCGGTCGTCGTGGCCATCGCGCTCGGCACCCTGATCGCCTGGTGGGCTATCGGCGGCGATTTCGAGGCCGCCCTGGTGGCCGCCGTCTCGGTGCTGGTCATCGCCTGCCCCTGCGCGCTCGGTCTGGCCACACCCACCGCCATCATGGTCGGCACCGGCGCCGCCGCCCGGGCCGGTATCCTGATCAAGGACGCCCAGGCGCTGGAGGCCGCCCATAAGGTCGACGCCATGGTGCTCGACAAGACCGGAACCTTGACCGAGGGCCATCCCGCGGTAACCGATGTCGTGACACTGGAGGGCGACGAAGACGCCTTGTTGGCCCTGGCCGCGGCGGCCCAGAGCGCCAGCGAACATCCCCTGGCCCGGGCGGTTCTCGATCAAGCCGAGGAACGTGGCCTGAGCCTGGCGCCAGTCGACGACTTCGCCAGCCTGACCGGCAAAGGTCTGACGGCATCGGTCCAGGGCCGCGTATTGGGGCTGGGAAATCGTGCCCTGATGGCCGAATTGGGCGTGGCGACGGCGGCCCTGGAGGAGCAGGCATCGGATCTCGAGACCGCCGGCCGTACGGTGATGTGGCTGGGCTTGACCGAACCCAACCCGCAACCTCTCGGTCTTATTGCCGTGGCCGATCCCATCAAGCCGGCGGCAACAGCGGCGGTGGCGCGCCTGCACCGCCTCGGCATCAAGACCGTGATGCTGACCGGCGACAACCAACGCACCGCCCAGGTGGTTGCCGACGAGGTCGGCATCGACGAGGTGGTGGCCGGGGTTCTGCCCGAGCAGAAGGCGACTGAGGTGGAACGGTTGCGCCGGGCCGGAAACACCGTGGCCATGGTCGGCGACGGCATCAATGACGCGCCGGCTTTGGCTGCCGCCGACATCGGGTTTGCCATGGGCAGCGGCACCGACGTCGCCATGGAAACCGCCGGGATGACCCTGATGCGCGGCGATCCCAGCTTGCTGGCGGACGCCGTCGGGGTGTCGCGGGCGACCTACAACAAGATCAAGCAGAATCTGTTCTGGGCCTTCATCTACAACCTCATCGGCATTCCCCTGGCGGCGCTGGGAATGCTCAGTCCGGTCATCGCCGGCGCCGCCATGGCCTTTTCCAGCGTCAGCGTGGTTTCGAATTCGCTGCTGCTCAGGCGCTGGAGGGCATCATGAACATCGGCCAGGCGGCGGAGCGCTCGGGCGTCACACCCAAGACCATCCGCTATTACGAACAGATCGGCCTGATCGGTCCGGCCGAGCGCCGGGCCAACGGCTATCGCGCCTATTCGAGCCACGAAGTGGAGACGCTGCGCTTCATCAACCGGGCCCGCGGCCTGGGTTTCGCGGTGCCCGAGATCGCCGAACTCCTGGAACTTTACCGCGATCGCAACCGTGCCAGCGCCGACGTCAAGGCCATCGCCCTGGCCCGCATCGACGACATCGAACGCAAGATCGGCGAACTCGAAGGCCTGCGCAACACGCTGCGCCAGCTCAGCGAACGCTGCCACGGCGACCAGCGCCCGGATTGCCCGATCCTTGACGATCTGGCGGCCGGGCCGCATTCCGAGTAGGTTTGGCGCCAACATGTTGCCGGACAGAGTCAAATCCTTCCTTCAGCGGGCCGACACCCCGACGCTGCGCTACTTGGCCATCGGCGCCGGCGCCTTGGCGGCCGGGCTGGTCATCGGCGTCGGTATCGGAGCCTGGATGGCCCCGCAGTCGATGTCCAACGGGGTGTCGTTGGTCACGGCCAGCGGGGACGAGCGAGGGGTTTTCAAAGGCTCGATCATTCCCATCCGCCGGGCCGTGGCGGCCATCCCGCCGGGGCCCGGCAAGGCTTGGCAGACGCCGGCCAAATTCACATCGACCCCTTCCCGCGGCAACTGGCGGCACCATGCCGTGGCTGCGCCCGAGACCGCCGGTCGGCCGATGATCGCCGTGTTGATCGACGATCTCGGTCTCAACCGGTACAACACCAGGCGCACCACCGCCTTGCCGGCGCCGCTCACCCTTGCCTTCCTGACCTATGCCGAGGATCTGGCGCGGCAAACCGCTCGGGCCCGAGCGGCCGGCCACGAGTTGCTGCTGCACGTGCCCATGGAACCGGTCAGTGAACGCGAGGATCCCGGCCCCAACGTGCTGGCCGCCGAGCACGGCCCCGAGGAGGTGCTGCGCCGCCTGCGCTGGGGCCTAGGGCGTTTTTCCGGCTACGTCGGCGTCAACAATCACATGGGCAGCCGCTTTACTACCAGCGTCCCGGCCATGACCGCAGTGCTCTCGGAGATCCACAAGCTGGGCTTGGCCTATGTCGATTCCCGCACCAGCCGCGATAGCGTGACCGCCGGCATCGCCCGCCACCTGGGCCTGCCGCACGCCGTGCGCGACGTCTTTCTCGACAACCATCCAGTGGTCGAGAAAGTGGCGAGGCAACTGAGGCAGGCCGAAAATGTGGCGCGCGAGCGGGGCTACGCCGTGGCCATCGGCCACCCCCGTGACGGCACGCTCGACGCTTTGGAGGTCTGGCTGCAAGATCTCGAACAGCGCGGATTTGCCCTGGTGCCGGTCAGCACCATCATCGATCTCACCGGCGGCGTTCCCGGCAAGACGCTGCGGCTCAGCCGGGCCGAAACCAGCCAATAAGGAGAAGCATCATGAGCAAGACCTACCTCGTCGGCGGCATGTTTTGCCAGGGCTGCGTCAACGCCGTGACCAACGCCATCAAGACGGTGGTGCCCCAGGCCGAAGTCAGCGTCGCCCTCGATGCCGAGGCCGACAGCCGGGTCACGGTGGCCGGCAGCGAGGACGAGGCTCCGGTGATCCAGGCCATCGGCGATGCCGGATTCGAGTTCCACGGCAACGCCTGAGCCCCTATGCCGGGCGGCGCCAACCTGCCAACGATTGGAACACCACGGCCGCCAGCACCATGGCGCCGCCAAACAGCGCCAAGGCTTCCGGCGTCTCGCCGACCGCCAGCCACACCCAGACCGGCCCCAGCACAACCTCTGTCAGGGCCAGCAGGCCAAGCTCGGCCGCCGGTACGTACTTGGAACCGAAGGTGTAGAAGGCCAGGCCGCTGCCGACGATAAATACGCCCAGTGCCAGGCACAGCACCAGGTCGTGCAGCGAGACCACGAAGCTCTCCATCATCAAAGCGCAGAGCAGCATGGAGAAGACGGCCCCCAATACCACGGTGGGCAGCATCTCGGTCTGCTTGCCGGCGCGTAGCGAGACGGCAAAACCGGCCAGGCAAAAGGCGGCGAGAAGCGCGCTCAGATCCCCCAGCAGGCGGCCGCCGCCGATCGAGCCGCCGACCATGGTGGCGACCCCGATCACGGCCACCGACATGGCCAGCCAGGTGCGCAAAGCCACCCGCTCGCCCAGTACCAGGCGCGCCAGTACGGCGATCAGGAACGGCCCGGCGGCAAAGATGAAAAGCGTATTGGCGACCGTCGTGTTGACCAGCGCGAAGATCATGCTGGTGAAACCGCCGGCCAGAAAGAGGCCGCCGATCGCGGCGGTCCAGCCGGCCGCCCGAAAGGCCGTTACGATGCGGCCCCGGCGGCGCAATGCCAGCAGCAGCAGCATCATCGGCAGCAGACCGGCCGAGCGGTAAAAGACGATCTGCCAGCCGTCGGCGTTGTCGACAAAACGCACCACCACGCCGACGAAGCTGAAGGCCACTCCGGCCAGCATGACCAGGATGACGCCGCGGCCGTGGCCCACTGGGCGTCCCGGTTGAAGGGACATATTTAGTACGACTGCTCGAGGGCCTGGCGGTTGACGGTGACACCGAATTCGCGGCGCAGAGCCGCCTCGAACTGCTGCATGAGGTCGGCGGCGATGCCGCCGCGCAGTTGGTTCCGCAGGTTATCGAGCGCTTCCTTGTCGGCGCTGGGATCGGCCGCCTTGATCTCGACCAGCGTGGCCACGGCGTGGCCGTCGCCGTTCGTCGTCGGGGCCTCGGCCGCGCCGCCCATCGGGGCGGCAAAAAGGGCGGCCAGGAGGCCGCCCGAGATGGCCGCCTCGGTGCCGGCCTGGTGACGGGTCAGCGCCTTGCTGCGCTTGACCTTCAGGCCGCGAGCCTGGGCCAGGGCCTGGAGGCTTTGGCCCTGTTTGAGCTGGTCGACGATTTCCTTGGCCTGGCGCGCCGTGGCCTGCTGCTGCTGACGCGCTGTCCAGTCGGCAATGAGCTGCTGGCGAACGCTCGCGAGCGGTTTGAGGGCGGGCGCCGTGACGGCGTCGACCCGGAGCACGAAATAGCCCCCCGAGGGGATCTCCACCAATTCGCTTTCGCGGCCCTGCTCGGCGGCAAAGGCGGTCTCGAGAAAAGCGGGATAGGAAGGCAGCGCCGTGACCGCGCCGCCGGCCCGGTCGCGGCCCTCGGGGTCGACGCCTTGGATGCGGCCGATCTCCAGGTTCAGGCGGTTGGCCGTCTCCTCGAGGCTGGCGCCGCTGGCCAGTTCGTCCTGCAGTTTGTTGGAAAGTTCATAGGCGTCGTCGGTGGCGGCTTGCAGGGCCAATTCCTTGCGGATCTTGTCGCGCACCGCTTCAAAGCTCTGGGTGCCGCCCGGCTCCACCTTGTTGGCGCGGAAGATGTGCCAGCCCAAGGCGCTTTCGAGGGGCGCGCTGACCTCGCCCTGGGCCACGGCAAAGGCCGCATCGGCGACCTCGGGCGGCAGGCCGTTGGCGGTGAGTACGCCGAGCTCTGTGGAATCCGGGATCAGGCTGCCGCCGCTGGCGGCGACGACCTCGAAGGCATCGCCGCCCTTGAGCCGGTCATAGGCGGCTTGGGCCTTGGCCTTGTCGTCGAACAGCATCTGCGAAAGATCGCGCCGCTCGGGACTGGTGAACTCGCTGAGGCGCTGCTCGTAATCCTCGCGCAAACGTGATTCGGGGATCTCGATATCCCGCGACAGCACCACCGGATCGAGCGTCAGGTAGGCGAAGCCGCGATATTCGGGGGCCGTGTAGCGGCTGGCGTTTTCCTTATGCAGCGCTTCCAGCGCAGCCTCGTCGGCCGAGGCCTCGAGCTTGGCCTTGGCGTTATCGAGCACGACGACGTCGGCGACGCGCTTTTCGGCGCGATGGCGGTAGAGCGCATCGACCAGGTTTTGCGGCGACACCGCGCCGACCTGGATGCTGGTGGACACCTGTTCGCGCACCAGATCGCGGCGCGTGATGTGTTCGAAATATTCCTTGCTGAAGCCGTTGTTGCGCAGCACGTCCTCGTAAACCGCCGGGTCGAAGCGGTCGAGGTTCTGGAAGGCCCGGTTGCCATGGATATTGCGCAGAAGCACCGAGTCGGGAACCGTCACCCCGAAGTCCTTGGCCACCTGATCGATGAGCGCGCCGCGGACCATCTTCTGCAAGGTGAATTCAGGCAGGCCGAACTGGCGCGCCTGGTCGCTGTCGAGCTGGCTGCCGAGCTGGTTTGAGACTCGATTGACCTCGCGCCGGTAGGTCTCGTTGAAATCATTGCGCAGAATCTCGATATCGCCGACCACCGCCACCGCGGCGTCGGATGGGCCGCGGAAGATGTCACCGACGCCCCAGACGGCGAAGCTGATGACCAAGAGACCGAGCAGGCCCTTGACCAGAATGGATCCGGTGCCTCTGCGTAGTGCGTCGAGCATGATGGACGATGGTCCCGTTGTGGTCCCGTTGCGAATGTCGGCCCGGCCGCGGCGCGGGGCGCGCCATAATAGGGGGGCGGCCTGGCTCAGGCAACTTGCCGTCGCAGGTATGGTTTTGCTAAATCAACGCCAGTCATTTGCATCCAGTCGGGAAATATCGCCATGGCCCCCAGAGCGCTCGTCGCCGGCAATTGGAAAATGAACGGAAGCCGCCAAAGCACCCGCGCGCTGGTGGCGGCGCTGCGTCAGGCGGCGGCCCAGCCATTTCGCGCCGAGGTGCTGATTTGCCCGCCGACGCCGCTGTTGGCGGAAGCGCGAGAGGTGCTGGGCGAGGCTGCCATCGCGCTCGGTGCCCAGGATTGCCACGCCGCGGCCAGCGGCGCCCATACCGGCGACGTGGCGGCCGAGATGCTGGCCGATCTCGGCTGTACCTACGTCATCGTTGGCCATTCGGAACGGCGCAGCGACCACGGCGAAAGCGACGCCGAAGTGAAGGCCAAGGCCGAGGCGGCGCAGCGGGCGGGCCTTGTCGCCATCGTTTGCCTGGGCGAGACCGAGGCCGAGCGTGACGCCGGCCAGGCGCTGACCGTGGTGGGCCGCCAGTTGGCGGCTTCGTTGCCCGAGGGCGCGACGCCGGCCAACTCCGTCGTGGCCTACGAGCCGGTCTGGGCCATCGGCACCGGGCGCACGCCCAGCGAGGAGGAAATCGTCGCCGTCCACGCCGAACTGCGGGCCCGGCTGGTGGAACGTTTCGGCGCCGCCGGAAACGATTTCCGGCTGCTCTACGGCGGTTCGGTCAAGCCCTCGAACGCCGTCGCCATCATGGCGCTACCGAACGTCGACGGCGGCTTGATCGGCGGTGCCAGCCTCAAGGCCGAGGACTTCTGGCCCATCGTCGAGGCCTGTTAATGCGGGTCAGGATCTACGGCGATATCCGTTCGGGCAACTGCTACAAAGTAAAGCTCGCCCTCGAGCTTCTGGGCCGGCCCTATGAATGGTGCTTCGTTGATATCCTGGAGGGCGAAAGCCGCCGCCCGGACTTTTTGGCCATGAATCCCAACGGCCGCATACCGCTGCTGGAGATCGAGCCCGGCATTTACTTGCCCGAATCAAACGCCATCCTGTGGTACCTGACCGAGGGCTCGCCCTACGTACCCGACGAGCCCCTGGCCCGGGCCCGGACGCTGCAGTGGATGTTCTTCGAGCAGTACAGCCACGAGCCCTACATAGCTACCGTGCGCTATTGGATCCATTTGCTGGGCGAAGAGCAGAAATACAGAACCGAGATCGAGCGCCGGCGGGGGCCGGGATATGCCGCCCTCGCGGTCATGGAAGGCGAACTTGCCGAGCGTGACTTCTTCGCCGGCACCTTCGGCATCGCCGACATCGCGCTCTATGCTTATACCCACGTCGCCCACGAGGGCGGCTTCGATCTGGCCGATTTTTTGCTGCCGTGCGGGCCTGGATCGAACGCATCGAGGCCATTCCCGGCCATGTGCCGATGGCTTGAGGGCCGCCGCCTGGCCGCAATAGTGGGTACTAGCTTTGGGCCAAACGTCTGGTGTATAAGCGCGCAGCCTCGGCCCCGGGACAGCACCCGGCGCACAGCAGGGCATAGGACCCCATGGTAGCCGTCATTCTCGTCATTCATCTGCTGCTGGCCATCTCGCTGGTCATCACGGTGCTGTTGCAGCGCAGCGAAGGCGGTGCCCTGGGCATGGGCGGGGGCGGTGGCGGCGGTTTGATGACCGGGCGCGGCGCCGCCAATCTGCTTACCCGAACCACCGCCATCCTGGCCGCCTGCTTCATGACGACCAGTATTTTGCTGGCGATTCTGGCCGGCGGCGATCGGGGGCCGGGTTCGATCATCGACCGCGAGGCAACTTCGGGCCAACCGGCCCAGGAACAGCCGGCCGAGCCGGCCGAACCGGCCGGGCCCAAGGTGCCGATTTCCCAGTAGGGCGGTAGAGAAAAGAGAAAAATCACCCGGGGCGGCCCTCAAGCCGCCTCTTTTGCTTGGGCTGGTGAACATAGTGTTGTAGGGTGGCGGTCCATGACGCGGTACATATTTATCACCGGCGGCGTGGTCTCCTCACTGGGAAAAGGCTTGGCTTCGGCGGCCCTCGGTGCGCTCTTGCAGGCGCGGGGCTATAGCGTCCGGCTGCGCAAGCTGGACCCTTACCTCAACGTCGATCCCGGCACCATGAACCCCTTCGAGCACGGCGAGGTCTACGTCACCGACGATGGCGCCGAAACCGATCTCGACCTGGGACATTATGAACGTTTCACCGGCGTCGCGGCGCGCCAGAGCGACAATGTCACCTCGGGCGGCATCTACCAGAGCATCATCAGCCGCGAGCGCCGCGGCGACTATCTCGGCGGCACGGTGCAGGTTATTCCCCATGTCACCGGGGCCATCAAGGACTTCATCCTGGCCGCTGCCGAGGAGCAGGATTTCGTGCTTTGCGAGATCGGCGGCACGGTCGGAGATATCGAAGGCCTGCCGTTTTTCGAGGCTATTCGCCAGTTGGGTAACGAGCTGGAACGCGACCAGGCGGTTTTCGTCCACCTCACGCTGATCCCCTATATTGGCTCGGCCGGCGAGCTCAAGACCAAGCCGACGCAGCATTCGGTCAAGGAGTTGCGCTCGATTGGCATCCAGCCCGACGTGTTGCTCTGCCGCTGCGACCGCCCCTTTCCCGACAAGGAGCGGCGCAAGATAGCGCTCCATTGCAATGTGCGCGAGGAAGCGGTGATCCCGGCACTCGATGTTTCCTCGATCTACGAGGTACCGCTGCGCTACCATGAACAGGGCATGGATGAACAAGTCCTGCGCTGCTTTGGCATCGAAGACCCGCCGGCCCCGGACCTGACGGCCTGGCAGGAAATCCAGCCGCGCATCGAAACCCCCGAGGGCGAGGTCAAAATCGCCGTGGTGGGCAAGTACACCGGCCTCAAGGACGCCTACAAATCGCTCGACGAGGCGCTGGGCCACGGCGGTATCGCCAACAACGTGCGCGTCGGCGTCGAGTGGATCGAGTCCGAGACCTTCGAACACGATGGCACGCTGCACCATCTCGAGGGCGTCAACGGCATCCTGGTGCCCGGCGGTTTCGGCGAACGCGGCGCCGAGGGCAAGATCTCGGCCGTGCGCCTGGCTCGCGAGCGCCGCATCCCCTATTTCGGCATCTGCTTCGGCATGCAGATGGCGGTCATCGAGGCGGCCCGCAACATGGCCGGCATCAAGGGCGCCAACTCGACCGAGTTCGGACCCTGCGACGAGCCCGTAGTCGGGCTGTTAACCGAGTGGGAGCGCGAGGGCTGGATCGAGCGCCGCCAGGAGGGCGACGACATGGGCGGCACCATGCGGCTAGGCGCCTACGATTGCCTGGTCAAACCGGGCAGCGGCGTACACCGGATCTACGGCAGCGACGAGATCAGCGAGCGCCACCGCCACCGCTATGAAGTCAACTTCCGCTACGAGAACAAGCTGGCCGACGCCGGCCTGATATTTTCCGGCCGCTCGCCCGACGGCATGTTGCCCGAGATCCTTGAAATACCGGATCACCCCTGGTTCGTGGGCGTGCAGTTTCACCCCGAACTCAAATCCAAGCCCTTCGATCCCCATCCCCTGTTCGCCTCGTTCATCAAGGCGGCGGTGGATCAGTCGCGGCTGGTTTGAGGGAAGTCCTGGCCGTGCCCCGCGAGGTCAGGCTGGGCGAACTTGCCATCGCCAACCATCTGCCGCTGGTATTGATCACTGGGCCCTGCGCCATGGAAAGCCGCCAGCACGCCTTCGACATGGCGGGATCGCTGGTCGAACTAGCGGCTGGGCTGGGCATCGGCCTGATCTACAAGACCTCGTTCGACAAGGCCAACCGGACCGCCGGTTCGAGCCCCCGAGGACTGGGACTGGAAGGCGCGCTGGGCGTATTCGAGGCGCTGCGCAACGAGCTCGGCTGCCTGTTGCTGACCGACGTGCACGAGGCCGGGCAGTGTGCCGAGGTGGCCGCTGTCGTCGACGTGCTGCAGATCCCCGCCTTCCTTTGCCGCCAAACCGATCTCTTGCAGGCCGCCGCCGCCACGGGCCGTGCCGTCAACGTCAAGAAAGGCCAGTTCCTGGCGCCCTGGGACATGCGTCACGTGGCCGAGAAGGTGGCCCAGGCCGGCTCGGGCGGCGTGCTGCTCACCGAGCGCGGTGCGAGCTTTGGCTACAACACCCTGGTCAGCGACATGCGGGCGCTGCCGCTGCTGGCGGAAACCGGCCATCCCGTCATCTTCGACGCCACCCATTCGGTGCAACAGCCCGGCGGCCTGGGCGGTGCCAGCGGCGGTGAGAGGCGCTTTGTGCCGGTGCTGGCCCGGGCCGCCGTGGCGGTCGGCGTGGCCGGCGTCTTCATCGAGACCCACCAGGACCCCGACAACGCGCCTTCCGACGGCCCCAACATGGTGCCGCTGGCCGAGCTCGGCGGCTTGGTCGAGGACCTCATGGCCTTCGACCGCCTGGCCAAAGCCAAAAGATCATCAGCCAGCGAGGAATCATGACCGCCATCGTCGACATCACAGGCCGGGAAATCCTTGATTCCCGGGGCAATCCCACGGTCGAAGTGGACGTTCTGCTGGAAACCGGCGCCTTCGGCCGGGCCGCCGTGCCGTCCGGTGCCTCGACCGGCGCCCACGAGGCCCACGAGCTGCGCGATGGTGGCCAGCGCTACGGCGGCAAGGGGGTGGAAAACGCCGTCGCCGCCGTCAACGGCGAGATCTTCGATAGCCTGGCCGGCTTCGATGCCGAGGACCAGGTGGCGCTCGACGACATCATGATCGGGCTCGACGGCACGGCCAACAAGTCACGCCTCGGGGCCAACGCCATCCTTGGCGTCAGTCTGGCCACGGCCAAGGCGGCGGCTTCTGAATCGGGTCTGGCTTTGCATGCCTACATCGGCGGCGTCATGGCGCGGACGCTGCCTGTGCCGATGATGAACATCGTCAACGGCGGGGCCCATGCCGACAACCCCATAGACTTCCAGGAATTCATGGTGGTGCCGTTGGGCGCCGACAGCATGGCCGCGGCGGTGCGCATGGGCGCCGAGATCTTTCAGGCTCTGAAGCAGGGCCTCGGCGAGGCCGGCCACAACACCAATGTCGGCGACGAGGGCGGCTTCGCGCCGGCGCTGGCCAGTACCGACGAGGCGCTGGGTTTCATCATGCGGGCCATCGAGGCGGCGGGCTATCGGCCCGGCGACGACGTCCACCTGGCGCTGGACGTGGCGGCCAGCGAATTCTATCGCGACGGCAAATACGAATTGGCCGGCGAGGGCCGCAGCCTCGAGGCCGAAGAATTGGTGGCGCTCTACGAGAAACTGCTGGCCGATTATCCCATCTTCTCCATCGAGGACGGCTTTGCCGAGGACGACTGGGAAGGCTGGGCCGCGCAGACCAAAGCGCTGGGCGATCGCCTGCAACTCGTCGGCGACGACATTTTCGTCACCAACAGCGAACGCCTGCAACGCGGCATCGACGAGGGCGTGGCCAATGCCATCCTCATCAAGGTCAACCAGATCGGCACGCTCAGCGAAACCCTGGCGGCCGTCGAGAGGGCCCACAAAGCAGGCTATCGCGCCGTCATGTCGCACCGTTCGGGCGAGACCGAAGATGCCACCATCGCCGACCTGGCAGTGGCCACCGGCTGCGGCCAGATCAAGACCGGCTCGCTCTCGCGCTCCGACCGCCTGGCCAAATACAACCAGCTCATGCGCATCGAGGAAATGCTTGGTACGGCCGCAAGCTACGCCGGCCGAAGCATCCTGAAAAGCCCCTGAGGGGCTGCCTTCGAGCGGGATGGGGGTGAATCAAACAGGCAATAAGTCGCTCTAAGCACAAGACTCTATTGCATTTTTTTCTTGACGCAGTCGAATCTGTTGTGATTCGATCCGGCCATGGGCATGACCTCCGAGCTCCGCCGCCGGGCCAAGTTCGCGGCACTGCCGCTGCTGGCGGTGGCCTGCATCGCCTATTTCGGCTATCACGCCGTCGAGGGCGACCGCGGCCTGGTGGCCTGGTTGCGCCTGGGCCAGCAGGTGCAGAAGGTCGAGGCCCGCATCGGACTCAACAAGATCGAGATCGATCGTCTGGAGCGCCGCGTCGCGCTTTTGAATGCCAAGTCGCTGGATCGCGACATGCTGGACGAGAGGGCCCGCGCCGTGCTCGGCCTGGCGCACCCCGATGAAATCACCATCATCGTTCCGCCGAATTAGCCCACGAATCACTTAACTCACATCGAGTTAATCCGTATTTTCTGCAGATTTTCAATACCTTATCACGAAATTATTAGATCCAAAAAGGGTTCCGGTGGGGCGCTATCCCGGAGTAAGATGAGCCCGCGTCGAGGCCTAGCCCGCATTTCCCACCGGGTCACGGCTAGCGGGAGGAAAAATGGCGAAATCCCAGCGAGGGGGCCAAAGCAAGGCCCCGACGGGCCGAAAATCGGCCGCCGGGCGCAAGGCCCGGGTCAAGAAAGCACCACCGCCGGCGGTCGCCAGCAGCCAGGAGTTGCTGCGCCACTATCGCGCCATGCTGCTGATCAGGCGCTTCGAGGAAAAGGCCGGCCAGCTTTACGGTATGGGCCTGATCGGCGGCTTTTGCCATCTCTACATCGGCCAGGAGGCGGTCGTGGTGGGCTTGGCCGCGGCCAAGCAAGAGGACGATTCGTTCATCACCACCTACCGCGACCATGGCCACATGCTGGCCTGCGGCATGGCGCCGCGTGGCGTCATGGCCGAATTGACCGGGCGGCGCGGCGGCTATGCCAAGGGCAAGGGCGGCTCGATGCACATGTTCTCCCGCGAGCGCAATTTTTTCGGCGGCCACGGCATCGTCGGCGCCTCGGTGCCGCTGGGCACGGGCCTCGCTTTCGCCGAGAAATACCGCGGCTCCGACAACGTCGTGCTGGCCTTTTTCGGCGATGGCGCCGCCAACCAGGGCCAGGTCTACGAGGCCCTCAACATGGCGGCGCTGTGGACGCTGCCGGTGCTCTACGTCATCGAAAACAACCAATATGCCATGGGTACGGCGGTCTCGCGGGCTTCGGCCCAGACCGAGCTTTCGCGCCGCGGCGAAAGCTTCGGTATTCCCGGCATGCAGGTCGACGGCATGGACGTGCTGGCCGTCAAGGCGGCCGGCGAGGAGGCCCTGGCGCACTGCCGGGCCGGCCGCGGGCCGCTGGTCATGGAGGTCATGACCTATCGTTACCGTGGCCATTCGATGTCGGATCCGGCCAAATACCGGACCCGCGAAGAGGTCCAGAAGGTGCGCCAGGAACGTGACGCCATCGACCGCGTCCGCGACCTGCTGCTGGCCGCCGGCGAGATCAGCGAGAGCGATCTCAAGGAAATCGACCGCGAGGTCAAAGGCGTGGTCTCCGAGGCCGCCGAGTTCGCCCAGCAAAGCCCCGAGCCCGAGCCGGACGAGCTTTACCGCGACGTCCTGGTCGCGGTCTGAGAGGCGCCACCATGGCGGTTCCCATCCTCATGCCGGCGCTCTCGCCCACCATGACCGAGGGCAATATCGCGCGCTGGCTGAAGAACGAGGGCGATAGCGTAGCGGCCGGCGAGATCATCGCCGAGATCGAGACCGACAAGGCGACCATGGAACTGGAAGCGGCCGAGGACGGCGTGCTGGGCCGTATCGTGCTGGCCGCCGGCAGCGAGGGCGTGGCCGTCAACAGCGTCATCGCCGTGTTGCTGGAGGAGGGCGAGGGGCCCGAGGCCATCGCAGCCGCGCTCGACGCGCCGTCGCCGCTGGCCGCGCCGACGGCCTCAGAGCCTGCCCCGGAGCCAGTCCCTATGCCAGCCCCTATGCCGGCTCCTGAACCAGCCTCGCCGCCGGCTACCGCGCCCGGACCGGGGGAAATCGCCTCCGGCCCGACCGTCAGCCAGACCGTGCGCGAGGCGCTGCGCGATGCCATGGCCGAGGAAATGCGCCGCGACGACACGGTTTTTTTGCTGGGCGAGGAGGTAGCCGAATACCAGGGCGCCTACAAGGTCAGCCAGGGCCTGCTGGAGGAATTCGGCGCCCGGCGCGTCATCGATACGCCGATCACCGAGCATGGCTTTGCCGGCATCGGCGTCGGCGCTGCCTATCAGGGACTCAGGCCGATCGTCGAGTTCATGACCTTCAATTTCGCCATGCAAGCCATCGATCACATCATCAATTCGGCGGCCAAGACGCTCTACATGTCGGGCGGCCAGATGCCGTGCCCCATCGTCTTCCGCGGCCCCAACGGGCCGGCCGCCCGGGTCGCCGCCCAGCATTCCCAGTGCTACGCCAGTTGGTACGCCCATTGCCCCGGCCTCAAGGTGGTGGCGCCCCACTCGGCGGCCGACGCCAAGGGACTGTTGAAAGCCGCCATCCGCGATCCCAACCCGGTGATCTTTCTGGAGAACGAGATCCTTTATGGCCGCAGCTTCGAGGTCCCCGAGAACACAGGGGAGCAGGGCGGCGACGACGGCATCATTCCGCTGGGCCTGGCGCGCATCGTGCGGCCGGGCCGCGACGTCACCATCGTCAGCTTCTCGATCTCGGTCGACCACGCCATCACGGCGGCTGAGGTGCTGGCCGGCGAGGGCATCGAGGCCGAAGTCATCGATCTGCGCACCATCAGGCCCTTGGACCTCGACACCTTGGCGGCCTCGGTGCGCAAGACCAACCGGGCCGTGACGGTGGAGGAGGGCTGGCCCACTTGCGGCGTCGGCAGCGAGCTCTCGGCGCTGCTGATGGAACACTGTTTCGACGATCTCGACGCCCCGGTGCTGCGCGTCAGCGGCGTCGACGTACCCATGCCCTACGCCGCCAACCTCGAACAACTGGCGCTGCCGCAGCCCGAGCAGGTGGTCGCGGCGGCGCGTTCCGTCTGTTATCGCTGAGCTTTCCCGGCGCAGGAGAATCTTATGCCCCTGACCATCACCATGCCGGCGCTTTCGCCCACCATGACCGAGGGCCGCATCGCGCGTTGGCTGGTCAAGGAAGGCGACAGCGTGGCGCCGGGCGACGTCATTGCCGAAATCGAGACCGACAAGGCAACCATGGAACTAGAGGCTGACGAGGAGGGCGTGGTCGGCTCCATCATGGTGGCCGAGGGCGGTGATGCCGTGCCCGTCAATACGCCCATCGCCATCATCCTGGGCGACGGCGAGAGCGCATCGGCGCCGGCGGCGCCGCAAGTTGCTCCGGCTCCGGCCCCGACCCCGGAGCCGGCTCCAGCAGCGGCCCCGGCGCCAGCACCAGCGGCCCAAGAACAGGACAAATCGGCGCCGGCCGGCGGCGGCGGGCGCATCGCCGCCAGCCCGGCGGCGCGGCGCCTGGCCAAGGAGAAGGGCCTCGAGCTCTCGGCCATTCAAGGCAGTGGCCCCGGCGGCCGCATCGTCAAAACGGACGTCGAGGCCGCCACGGCTGTTTCTCAGGCTGCAGCCGTGACTGCGGCTCCGCCGCCCAGCGCGGCCCAATCCAAGGTTTCACCGCTGGCCGGCCGCATGGCGGCCCAGGCCGGCATCGACCTGGCGACGCTGGCCGGCAGCGGTGCCGAGGGCAAGATCGTCAAGGCCGACATCGACGCGGCGCTGGCTGGCGGAACCCAGGCCGGCGCCGTCTCGGCAGCGCCCACAGCGGCCGCCCCGGCCCCGGCCCCGGCCACGGGTGACACCGAGGTGCCGCTCAGCCTGATGCGCAAGACCATCGCCCGGCGGCTCACGGAATCGAAGCAAACGGTGCCGCACTTCTACCAGATCGTCGAGTGCGACATCGAACGCCTGAACGAGCTGCTGGAAGAGCTCAACGGCCGCGAGGGCGCCGCTTACAAGCTCACCATCAACGATTTCCTGGTGCGTGCCCTGGCCTTGGCCCTGAAGGCCCAGCCCGAGGTCAACGCCAGTTGGGGCGAGACGGTAATGTTGCAGCACAACTCGGTCGACGTGGCGGTGGCGGTGGCCACCGAGGGCGGCCTGATCACGCCCATCGTCCGCCAGGCCGACCGAATGGGGCTGGCGGAGATCTCGACCGCGGTCCGCGAACTGGCCGGCCGGGCCCGCCAGGGCAAGTTGGCGCCCGAGGAATACCAGGGCGGCAGCTTCACCATTTCCAACCTCGGTATGTTCGGTATCACCGAATTCTCGGCCATCATCAACCCGCCGCAATCGGGCATCATGGCGGTTGGCGTCGGTCAACAGCGGCCCCTGGTGCGTGACGGCGCCCTGGCCATCGCTACCTTGATGACCTGCACCTTTTCCTTCGACCACCGTGTCGTCGACGGCGTCCTGGGCGCCCACTTCGCCAACGCCTTCAAGGGCTTCGTCGAAGATCCCTTGAGCATGCTGCTGTAAGCGGGAGGGGCGGGATATGGCCGAGGCCTATGATCTGGTTGTGGTGGGCGGCGGGCCGGGCGGCTACGTGGCTGCCATCCGGGCCGCCCAGTTGGGCTTGAAGACGGCGCTGGTGGAAGCCCGGGAGCTTGGCGGCGTCTGCCTCAATTGGGGTTGCATCCCGACCAAGACGCTGTTGCGGGCGGCCGAGATCCACCATCTCGGCGGCCGCCTCGAGGAATTCGGCCTCAGCGGCAGCGTCGGCTTCGATCTCGAAAAAGTCGTGGCCCGCAGCCGGGCCGTGGCCGGCCAGCTCTCGCAGGGTGTGCAGTATCTGCTGAAGAAGAACAAGGTGACGGTGATTTCCGGGTACGGCCGGCTGGCCGGAGGCGGCCGGCTGGCGGTCGAAAGCGATGCCGGGACAAGCGAAATCACCGCGCCGCACATTATTTTGGCCAGCGGCGCCCGGCCCCGCGACCTGCCGGGTCTGGCCGTCGATGGCAAGCTTATCTGGAGCTATCGCAAGGCCATGGTGCCTGATCGCCTGCCCAAATCGCTGCTGGTGGTGGGTTCGGGCGCCATCGGCATCGAATTCGCGAGCTTCTACCACGAACTCGGGGCCGAGGTGACGGTGCTCGAGGTGCTTGATCGGGTGCTGCCGGTGGAGGACGAGGAGATCTCGGCGCTCTTGCAAAAGGCCCTGGAAAAGCAGGGACTGGCAATCCACACCGGTGCTGGCCTGGAGAGCCTGACGGTCGGCGGCGACAGTGTCGCGGCGCGCTTCAAGACCGCCGACGGCTCCGCTCACGAAGCTGACTTCGAACGCGTCATCATGGCCGTTGGCATCACCGGTAATGTCGAGAACATGGGTCTCGAGGAAGCCGGCGTGAAGATCGACCGCGGCCACGTGGTGATCGATCAATGGTGCCGCACCGGGGTCGACGGCATCTACGCCATCGGCGATCTCGCGGGGCCGCCGTGGCTGGCCCACAAGGCCAGCCACGAGGGCGTGATTTGTGTCGAGAAGATCGCCGGTGTGGCCGACGTTCATCCCCTGAATACCCTGAATATTCCCGGCTGCACCTACTGCCGGCCCCAGGTCGCCAGCCTCGGCCTGAGCGAAACCGGGGCCCTGGCCGCCGGCCACCAGGTTCGCGTCGGCCGTTTTCCGCTCATCGGCAACGGCAAGGCGGTAGCGCTGGGCGAGCCCGAGGGCCTGATCAAAACTGTCTTTGACGCCACCACGGGCGAGCTTCTAGGGGCCCACATGATCGGCGCCGAGGTTACCGAGATGATTCAGGGCTTCGTCGTGGCCAAAACCTTGGAGACCACCGAGGCGGAACTGATGGCCACGGTCTTCCCCCACCCGACGATCTCGGAAGCCATGCACGAATCGGTGCTTGACGCCTTCGACCGGGCCCTACATTTCTAGGGCCCGACACGAGTTCGAGCCCCTTATGACCAAGTCCTCGCAAGCAGCCAAATCGCGGACGCCAGGCAAGCCGGATTGGATCCGGGTGCGGGCCCCGACCTCGGCTGCCTATGGCGATACCCGCCGGCTGATGCGCCGCTTGGGTCTCAACACGGTGTGCGAGGCGGCGGCCTGCCCCAACATCGGCGAATGCTGGCAACGCCGCCACGCCACGGTAATGATTCTGGGCGACATCTGCACCCGGGCCTGTGCTTTTTGCAACGTCGCCACTGGCAAACCGGGGCCGCTCGATGGCGACGAGCCCGGCCACGTCGCCGAAGCCGTGGCCGAGCTTGAGCTGCGCCACGTCGTCATCACCTCGGTCGATCGCGACGACCTCGAGGATGGCGGGGCAGGGCAGTTCGTGGCCTGCATCGAGGCCGTGCGAACCCGCTCGCCGCAAACCACGATCGAGGTGCTGACGCCCGATTTCCTGCGCAAGGCCGGCGCCCTGGAGGCGGTGGTGGCGGCCCGGCCCGACGTCTTCAACCATAACCTCGAAACCGTGCCCCGGCTCTATCCCGACATCCGGCCCGGGGCGCGCTATTTCCATTCGCTGAGGCTGCTCGACCGGGTCAAGGAGAACGACCCGGATATGTTCAGCAAATCCGGAATCATGGTGGGGCTTGGCGAAAGTCGCGGCGAGGTCCACCAGGTGATGGATGACATGCGTAGTGCCGGCGTCGACTTCATCACCATCGGCCAGTACCTGCAGCCCACACCGCGGCATGCGCCGGTACTCGATTTCGTCACCCCCGAGGAGTTCGCCGATTACCAGCGCGCGGCCTTGGGCAAGGGTTTCCTGTTGGCCTCGGCGACGCCGCTGACGCGCTCGTCCTACCATGCCGACGATGATTTCCGCGCCTTGCGCGAAGCCCGTGCCAGGCATGCCGACCCACGCTGAGAAACGCACCCTTCCCCACACGCCCGAGCAGCTTTTCGAGCTGGTAGCAGGGATCGATCGCTATCCCGAGTTCCTACCTTGGTGCAAAAGCGCCTGCATCACCAAGCGCGAAGGTGGCGTGCTGCACGCCGATATCACGGTTGGCTTCAAGCTGTTTCGCGAGAAATTCGGCTCGCGTGTGACCCTCGATCGACCTCACCGCATCGACGTTAAATATCTCACCGGACCCTTTCGCCATCTCGATAACCACTGGATCTTCCATCCCGAGCCCGAGGGCCGCTGCACCATCGAGTTCTTCATCGATTTCGAGTTCCGCTCGCGCCTCCTGCAACGCCTGATCGGGGCGCTTTTCAATGAGGCGGTGCGGCGCATGGTGCGGGCCTTCGAGGTGCGGGCCGGGCGGCTTTACGGCGTCCAGGGCCAAGTGGCGGCAAAACGCGGCCGCCTCAGGCGCCACCCCCGTCGATAGCCAGCGAGGCGTAGATGGCGGCCACCACGGCCGAATTGTAGGCGCCGTGAATGCCGACCGCGGCCCATAACGAGCCGCTGCGTTCATAGGCCAGCGCGAAGACCGCACCCAGGCAGGCCACCAGCAGCATCACCGGCAGGGGATAGTAAAAATGGCTGATGCCGAAGACCAGGGCGCTGGCTGGGATGGCGATGGCCGGCCGCCAGCGGCTGCGCATCCAGCCGTAGAGCACGCCGCGGAAGTAGATCTCTTCGCAAAACGGCGTGGCGATGCCGACCAGCAGCAGCATGCCCAAGAGCCCCGACCAGGAAAAGCCCTGGGGCGCCACGATATGGGCCACCAGGCCGCTGACCGAAAGGCCGAGCAGGCGTTCCGCCGCCTCCATCACGGCCACCAGGGCGAGGCCGGCCAAGGCGGCCAGGGCGAAATGGCGCTGGCGCAAGGGCTGTAAACCCAGGTCCGCCCAGTTGAAGCCCTTGCGCAACTGCAAGACCAGATATACCGCCGCCACGATGGCCGTCACCTGGACACTGAGGATCAGCAGCATGTGGCCCAGCGAAAGTCCCCGCAGCCGGCCCATATCCGCCACCGTCATGGCGATGACCACACTGACCACGGTGATGCCGATGGCCACGAAAATGATGATGGCGGCGGTGACCAGCAGCATGTCGTAGCCGTCGATGCGGCGCTTCGGATTTGCCTCGTGCAAGCCTGCCATGGTCATGCCCGGGTGCTTCCCGAGGCCAGGGCAGTTTGCCTTTCCAATAACATGTCGAGGGCGCTACGGACGGTTTCCAGGCGCACGTTGGTGCGCCCGATATCGCCGAATTCACAGCGCTGGTGCCGTGTCTCGAGGCCTTCGCCGGCAGCCGCCATGTGCACCAGACCGACGGGTTTGCCCGGGCCACCGCCGCCGGGGCCGGCGATGCCGGTGACGGCGACGCTGAGGCTGGCCCGGGCGCGTTCGCGCGCCCCTTCGGCCATGGCCCGGGCCACCGCTTCGTCGACGGCGCCGCGGTTGGCCAGCAGCTCGCGGTCGACACCCAGAAAGTGCTGCTTGGCGCTGTTGGCGTAGACCACGAAGCCGCCGATGACGACGTCGGAGGAGCCGGCGATCTCGGTGAGCGCACCGCCGATCAGGCCGCCGCTGCAGGATTCGGCAAACGCCACGGTTTGGCCGGCCTGACGGCAGGCCGCCAACAGGCGCTCGGCCCGATCGAGAATGTCTTTGGCATACATGATCTCAAATCCAATTTAGGGCCAAGGCCAGGACGGCCATGGCGGCCAGCGCCGCCGCCACGTCGTCGAGCATCACGCCCAGCGCGCCCGGCACCCGCCGTTCGAGCCAGCCGATGGGCCAGGGCTTGAGGATGTCGAAAAACCTAAACAGCACGAAAGCCAGGGCATACCACGCGATTTCCCGGGGCGCCAGCAGCAGCGTCAGCCATTGTCCGGCAACCTCGTCGATGACCACGGGCGAGGGATCGGGGTCGTCGCCGGCGGCGATGTAGACGCCCGAGGCCCAGCAGCCCGCCAGGAAAGCCAGCATTGCCGCCCCGGCCAGCCCGGCCGGGCCCAGCCAGCCCGCTATCAGCCAGGCCAGCGGCAGCGCCGCCAGCGAGCCCCAGGTGCCGGGCCAGCCCGGCAAGCGGCCCGAGCCCAAGCCGGTGGCGATCAACACCGCCGGGTGGCCGGGCCGCAGGCCGGGTGGAAGAGGGGTCCAAGCCATGGCGGCCTCAACCGGGCAGGCGCACCGTGGCCGTGGCCTGCACGGCAATGCCTTCGCCACGGCCGGTGAAACCCAGGCCCTCGCTGGTGGTGCCCTTGACGGCAACGCGCCCGGGTTCGATATCCAGGATTTCCACCAGCCGGGCCCGCAAGGCCTGGCGCTGGGAGGCGATCTTGGGCTGCTCGCAGATGATGGTCAGGTCGACGTGGGCCAGGCGGCCGCCGCGGGCCGCCAGGCGGGCCAAAGCGAAGCGCACGAAGGTGGCCGAATCCTCGTCCTGCCAGCGCGCCTCAGCGGGCGGAAAGTGGCTGCCGATATCGTCCTCGGCCAAGGCCGAAAGAACAGCGTCGGTTAGCGCATGCAGCGCCACGTCGGCATCGGAATGGCCGACCAGGCCGCGCTCAAAGGGCAGCGCCAGGCCGCACAGCATGACATGGTCGCCGGGGCCGAAGCGGTGGACGTCGAAGCCTGAACCCACGCGGACGTCGCCCAGGCGGGAATCCAGCAGCCGGCGGGCGCGCTCCAGGTCGGCGGCCGTAGTGATCTTGAGGTTTTCATCGTCGCCCGCTACCAGGGCCACCGCCAGGCCGGCGGCCTCGGCCACGGCGGCATCGTCGGTGAAGTCGGGGCCAACTGACTTAGCGGCCGCCCGGTGGGCCGCCAGGATCTCGGGATAAGCGAAACCCTGGGGCGTCTGGGCCCGCCACAGGCCGGCCCGCTCCAGGGTGCCGGCGATATCGCCGGAGGGCGCCTGGCGCTTCAGGGTGTCGGCCAGCGGCAAAGCGGCGATGGCGCCGGGGCCACGGTCAAGGGCCGTCAGCACCCGGTCGATCAGTGTGGCCGCCACGAAAGGCCGGGCGGCGTCGTGGATCAGCACCCGATCGGGATCCAAATCGGCCAGGCTCTCGAGCCCCAGACGCACCGATTCCTGGCGGCTGGTGCCGCCGCTTACCGGCTCCAGCAAGTCGAGCCCGGCCACGGCGGTGCGGTAGGGTTCTTCATCGCCAGGCGCAATGACGACGCGTACCGGCCCCACGGCGGCATGCCCGGCAAAGGTGGCCGCGCTGTGGGCCAGCAGGGCGCGCCCGCCGAGTTCCAGATATTGCTTGGCCTGGGCGCCGCCGAGGCGTTGGCCCCGCCCGGCCGCCACGATCAACGCCGCCGTCGTCATGACCGCAGCCTAGCCCGATCCAGATCAAGCCGTCACGGATTCTTGAAGGCATGTGATTTCCGTCGCCCGTGTTCATACCCAAATATCTCTGTCGTGACGCGCCGGACGTGGCGGCAACAACGAGGTAACAATCGTGCGCATCTGGATGATCTTGGTCGCGGTGCTGCTGGCGGTCCCGGTGGGGGCGGCCGAAAAAGACAGCAAAAACCCCCTGAATCCCACCGGTGGCGGCCATTTCGAAGTTGTTGACCCGGCCGAGAAATTGGCCCCGGACAAGGCCGAACGGATCTATCGCCGGCTGCGGCCGCGCCTGCGGGCGGCCTATGCCCTGTCAGCCGACCGCACGGCCGGCGGCTATGCCAAGTGGCGGCGCTTCAACCGCGCGCCCTATGAATCCAAACAGCATGGCGGACGCTATCTCAGCAATTACGGCAACCAGGCCGCCCAGGCCTATGGCCGCTTCGAAAAGGCCGGCAAACTGCCGCCGGGAGCCATCATCGCCAAGGATAGCTCCTCGGTCGGCAAGGACGGCCAGGTGCTGCCGGGGCCGCTTTTCATCATGGAAAAGATGGCGCCCGGGTTCGACAAGGCGAGCGGCGACTGGCGTTACAGCCAGATCATGCCCGATGGTTCCATCCTCGGTGTCAGCAAAGGGCCGGGTGCCGAGAACGTGGGATATTGTGGGCCCTGCCACGCCCGCGTGGCCCGTCGCGACCACCTCTTTTTCATCCCCAGGGCCTATCGCCTCGGCCCTGCTGAATAGCGACCCGCCTTGAGCGCCATTGCAACGGCGTCACGACCGGCGTATTTTCTGCCTAATTATTAAGCACCCGAAGGTGTTGCCCAGGCAATGAGCGATTTCGGCCGCCCGGCCCCCATCCTGGCCCCCATCGACGTCGGCCCCGTGCGCATCAATGAACCGGTGATGCTGGCGCCCATGTCGGGTATCAGCGACTTGCCCTTCCGGCGTCTGGTCAAGCGCCAGGGCGCCGGCCTGGTGGTTTCGGAAATGATCGCCAGTCAGGCCCTGGTGCGCAATTCGCGCAAAACCTTGCGCATGCTCCAAAGTTGCGCCGAGGAATTCCCCATGGCCGTGCAACTGGCCGGCTGCGAGCCCGCGGTAATGGCCGAGGCGGCCCGCTTCAACGCCGATCGCGGCGCCGCCATCATCGACATCAACATGGGCTGCCCGGTCAAGAAAGTGGTGCGTGGCGAGGCCGGCTCGGCGCTTATGCGTGACGAGGACCTTGCCGCCCGGATCATCGCCGCCGTGGTGGCGGCGGTGGAGTTGCCGGTGACCCTGAAGATGCGCCTGGGCTGGGACGAAAACTCGCGCAACGCCCCGGAATTGGCCCGCATCGCCGAGGATCTTGGCGTCGCCATGGTGGTGGTGCACGGCCGCACGCGCCAGCAGATGTTCAGCGGCCAGGCCGACTGGCCTTTCATTTCCCGGGTCAAACAGGCGGTGACCATCCCGGTCATCGCCAATGGCGACGTGCGCAGCTACGACGACGCCGGCGAAATCTTGGCGCAATCGGGCGCCGACGGCCTGATGGTGGGCCGCGGCTGCTACGGCAAGCCCTGGCTGCCGAGCCACATCGGACATTACCTGCAGAGCGGCGAACGTTTGGCGCCACCGACCCTGGTCCAACAGCTGGCCATCTTGCAGGAGCACTACGAGGCCATACTCGAGCATTACGGCGACGCTATCGGCGTGCGCACGGCGCGCAAGCACATCGGCTGGTACACCAAGGGTCTGCCGGGCTCGGCCGCCTTTCGCGCCGAGGTCAATGGTCGCGCCGACAGCGCTTTGGTACGCCGCCTGATCGGCGACTTTTTCGCCCGCCTGCTGGATCGCCAAGCGGCATGAGCGAAGCCCTGCCCAAATCCCCGCCCGATTCCCTCGCCGAGCTCGAACTGGGCGCCGAAGCCATCGTCAATGCCTTGCCCCAGGCGGTGCTGGCGGTGGCTGCCGACGATGGCATCCGTTTCGTCAATCAGGCCGCCGAGCACTTCTTCGCGGCCGGCCGGGCGACGCTTTGCAGCCGCGGCATCGGCGATCTCTTCGCCTTCGACAGCCCCGTCGTGACGCTCATCGCCCAGGTCCGCGAACGCGGCCTCAGCGTCGTCGAATACGGCCTCGATTTGAACCTGCCGCGCCTCGGCACGCGGCCCGTCGATGTGCAGATGCAGCCCTTGGCCGAGGATCCGGACACCGTGCTGATCGCCATCCAGGAACGCACCATCGCCCAAACCATGGACCGCCAGCTCAATCACCGCGGCGCGGCACGTTCGATCGTCGCCATGGCGGCGGTGCTGGCCCACGAGGTCAAGAACCCGCTCTCGGGGATCCGCGGCGCGGCGCAACTGCTGGAACAAGGCGCGGCCGAGGAGGATCGCAACTTGACCCGCCTGATCTGCGACGAAACCGATCGCATCTGCGCTCTGGTGGATCGCATGGAGATGTTTTCCGACGACCGCCCCATCGAACGCGGCCCGGTCAACATCCACGAGGTGCTGAATCACGTGCGCGACCTGGCGGCCAGCGGTTTTGCTGCCGGCATACGCATCATCGAAAACTTCGACCCCTCGCTGCCGCTGGTGCTGGGCAACCGCGACCTGTTGATCCAGGCGCTCATCAATCTGGTCAAGAACGCCGCCGAGGCAGCGCCCTCGGGCAACGCCGAGATCATCCTGGGCACGGCCTATCGCCAGGGTGTCTGGGTGGCGGTGCCGGGGAGCCGGGACCGCCTCAACCTGCCGCTCGAGGTCAGCATCCAGGACAACGGCGAGGGCATCGCCGAGGAACTGCGGCCCCACCTTTTCGAGGCCTTTGTCTCGAGCCGCGCCACGGGCACCGGGTTGGGCCTGGCCTTGGTGGCCAAGATCGTGCGCGACCATGGCGGCCTGATTGAATTCCAGAGCCAGCCCAGGCGCACCGTATTCCGGCTCAACCTGCCGGTTATGGCGGATTCCAGGGGGGCGGAGGAAAACCATGGATAGTGCCACCATCCTGGTCGCCGACGACGATCAGGCCATCCGCACCGTGCTCGAGCAAACTTTGGGCCGGGCCGGCTACGAGGTGCGTTGCACCGGCAACGCCGCCACCTTGTGGAACTGGATCAGCGATGGTATCGGCGATTTGGTGATCACCGACGTGGTGATGCCCGACGAGAATGGCCTCGACTTGCTGCCCCGCATCAAGCGGCTGCGGGCCAAGTTGCCGGTGGTCGTCATGAGCGCCCGCAACACCATGTTCACGGCCATCACCGCGGCCGAGCGCGGCGCTTATGAATATCTTCCAAAACCTTTTGATATCAATGAATTAGTAGTAATAGTTAAACGAGCATTTGAATCTCCGCAAGGAAGCCCCAGCAGCCCCGCCGAGGACCCCGGGGATGAGCAAACGATGCCGCTGATCGGGCGCTCGCCGGCGATGCAGGAGATCTATCGCCTTTTGGGCCGGCTCATGAGTACCGACCTGACGGTGCTGATTTCCGGCGATTCCGGTACCGGCAAGGAGCTGGTGGCCCGCTCGCTGCACGATTATGGCCGCCGCCGCCACAGCCCCTTCGTGGCCGTCAACATGGCGGCGATACCCCGCGAATTGATCGAAAGCGAGCTCTTCGGCCACGAAAAAGGCGCCTTTACCGGTGCCACGGGGCGCGGCATCGGGCGTTTCTTGCAGGCCGAGGGGGGCACCCTCTTTCTCGACGAGATCGGCGACATGCCGGTCGAAGCCCAGACCCGCCTGTTGCGGGTCTTGCAGCAAGGCGAATACACCGCCGTCGGCGGCCGCCAGAACATCAAAAGCGACGTTCGCATCATCGCCGCCACCAACCGCAACCTGCGCCAGCAAGTGCGCCATGGGCTGTTCCGCGAAGACCTCTTCTATCGCCTCAACGTGGTGCCGATCCGCCTGCCCAGGCTGGCCGAACGGCCCGAGGACATTCCCGATCTGGTGCGCCACTTTCTGACCAAGGCGGCGGCCGAAGGTCTGGGGGAAAAGGTGCTCGACGGCCTGGCCATGGAAAAGCTGCAGGCCTACGCCTGGCCGGGCAACGTGCGTGAGCTGGAAAACCTGGTGCGTCGCCTGACAGCGCTTTATTCCGAGGAACTGATCGGGCCCCAGGTGATTACAGCCGAACTGGCCGAGGCGCGCCACCACGGCGCCGACCCCGACGGCGCCGCCGGGGACAGCCTGGGGGCCGCCGTGGAAAGCCATTTGAGCCGCTATTTCTCGGCCCATGCGGACGCTCTGCCGCCCACCGGGCTCTATCAGAGGGTGCTACGGGAAGTAGAGAGGCCGCTAATCGCGCTCAGCCTGACGGCGACCCGGGGTAACCAGCTACAAGCCGCCAAACTGCTGGGCCTCAATCGCAATACTTTGCGCAAGAAAATCCGCGAGTTCGATATTCCACTGTCCCGTGGCGTTGAGTGATGCACATTTGCAACAATATGGTATGATTGCGTGACTTTAGGGCATCGATAGCGATTGCCAGCGTCACACACGAACGTCAGAAGCAGCCATGTCCTCCAGCGTTCAGCCGCCGCCAGGCTTCTTGCTCAGCCGACTCAGCCAATGGGTCCAGCGCCTGGCGCTGGGCCGCAAGCTCGCGGTTACGCTGGCGCTGGCGGCCGTGGGTTTCGCCGTCATCACCTATGTCGCCCTGACGGGCTCGCTGACGGCGCTCGATCCCGGAGCCGGAACGGTTCGGGTGCTGCAGCTCATCGACATCGTGCTGGCGCTCAGTCTGGGGGCGCTGGTGGCGGTGCGGCTGGTGCGGCTGTGGCTGGAACGGCGCCGCGGCGGTGTCGGCTCGCGTTTGCGCACCAATCTGGTGGGGCTTTTCAGCATCGTTGCCGTCGCTCCGGCCATCGTCGTCGCCGTCTTGGCCGCCATGTTCTTCGAGCTCGGTGTGCAGACCTGGTTCGACGATCGCGTGCGCACGGCATTGCACGAATCGGTCGAGGTGGCGCGGGCTTACACCGAAGAGCACCAAAAGGGCATTTTCGGCGACGCCCTGGTGATCGCCAATGAGCTCAACCGGGCCGAAAGCCGGCTATTGCGCAACCCGGCCCGCTTCCGCCAACTGGTGGCGGCCTTGGCCGGGCTGCGCTCGCTGGCCGAGGTCGTGGTCTTCCAACGTGACGGCCGCGTACTGGCGCGGTCGCGCCTTTCCTTCACCACGCCGCTCGACATCGTGCCCGACGACGCCTATGAAAAAACCGCCAAGGGCGCCGTCGTCATGTTGCCAGGCAGCGGCGACGACCGGGTGCGGGCGCTGGTCCGCCTCGACCGCATCGCCAACGGCTATCTTTACGTCGCCCGCTACATCGACCCCCAGGTTCTGGACCACGTCTCCCGCACCAAGGGGGCGGTGGCGCTTTATGAGCGTATGGACCGCGAGCGCTGGGAAGTCACTTTCGCCTACGCCTACATCTTTTTCGTCGCCGTATTGCTGTTGCTGCTGGCGGCGGTGTGGTTTGCCCTGTCGCTGGCGACCCGCCTGATCGGCCCGGTTTCCGATCTGGTCGACGCCGCCGGCAAGGTGCGTGACGGTGACCTTACGGTGCGCGTTTCGGAGGGCCCGCAGAGCGATGAGATCTCCACCCTCAGCCGGGCCTTCAATCGCATGACCGGACAGCTTTCCGAGCAGCGTCGTGAACTGGTCGATGCCAACCAGCAGCTCGACGAGCGCCGCCGCTTCACCGAGACCGTGCTGTCGGGCGTCTCGGCCGGTGTCATCAGCCTCGATACCGAGGGCCGCATCACGCTGCCCAACCGCTCGGCCACGCAACTGCTGGAAACCGCCGCCGCCGACCTGAACGGCCGGCTGTTTTCGCAGGCCCTGCCGGAAATGGCGGAATTGCTGGCCGAGACCCGGCGCCAGCCTAATCGCGTTGCCCAGAGCCAGATCTCGGTGGTGCGCAAGGGCAACCCCCACACCCTGCTGGTCTCGATCGCCGCCGAAGGCGCCGGAGCCGACCTCTCGGGCTTCGTGGTCACCTTCGACGACATCACCGAACTGGTCTCGGCCCAACGCACCGCCGCCTGGGCCGACATCGCACGGCGCATCGCCCACGAGATCAAGAACCCGCTGACGCCGATCCAACTGGCGGCCGAGAGGCTGCGGCGCAAATACGGCGGCGAAGTCCAAAGCGACCCCGACATCTTCAACCAGTGCACCGAAACCATCATCCGCCAAGTCGGCGATATCGGCCGCATGATCGACGAATTCTCCTCCTTCGCCCGCATGCCGGCGCCCGCGTTCGAGACCGAGAACCTGCCTGACCTGGCCCAGCAGGCGCTCTTTCTGCAACAAGCGGCACATCCCGAAATCAACTATCGCAGTTTCCTCGACGGCCAATCGATGAGGCTATCGTGCGACCGTCGCCAAGTCGCCCAGGCGCTCACCAATCTGCTGCAGAACTCGGCCGATTCCATCGAGGAGAGGGCGCGGCGCAACGGCACTCCGGTGGCCGGCGAGATTGAGCTTAAGCTCGAGGAAAGCGCGGGCCGCATTGCCGTCGAAGTCATCGACGACGGCATCGGGCTGCCGCTGGAGCAGCGCGGCCGGCTGATGGAGCCCTATGTCACCACCCGCGACAAGGGTACCGGCCTGGGCCTGGCCATCGTGCGCAAGATCATGGAAGACCATGGCGGCCAGTTGGCGCTGGAGGACCGCAGCACAGGGGGCGGGCAGGGGGCTCGGGCGCGGCTCACCTTCTACCGCGATGGCGTGGCCGAAGAACCGCCCGCCGCCACCCCCCCGCAGCCCGGCAAGGTGGCCGTCCATGGCGCATGACATCCTGGTCATCGACGACGAAGCGGACATCCGGGAGCTGATTTCCGGCATTCTGGCCGATGAGGGTTTTGAGACCCGGGTGGCCGGCGACAGTTGCACGGCGCTGGACGAGATTGGCGCCCGGCGTCCCTCGCTCCTGGTGCTCGACATCTGGCTGCAAGGCAGCAAGATGGACGGCCTTGAATTTCTCGACCTGGTCAACGCCGAGCACCCCGACCTGCCGGTGGTCATCATCAGCGGTCACGGCAATATCGAGACCGCGGTGTCAGCCATCAAGCGCGGCGCCTACGATTACGTCGAGAAACCTTTCAAGGCCGACCGCCTGATCACCATCGTGGCCCGTGCCATCGAGGCCGCGGAACTGCGCCGCGAGAACCGCGAGCTCAGATTGCGGGCCGGCCAGGCCAACGAGCTGATCGGCCGCTCGCCACCGCTGGTGGCGCTGCGCCAGGCCATCGAAAAGGTGGCGCCGACCGGATCGCGGGTCCTGATCACCGGTCCGGCGGGCGCCGGCAAGGAGGTGGCGGCGCGCATCCTGCACGGCCTCTCACGCCGCGCCGAGGGACCCTTCGTGGTGCTCAACGCCGCGGCCATGGCACCGGAGCGCATGGAGGTCGAGCTCTTCGGCATCGAAGCCACGGAATCCACAGGATCCACAAAATCCAAAGGCCCGCAGGCGGTGCGCAACGTCGGCACCTTCGAGCAGGCCCATGGCGGCACCCTGTTTATCGACGAGGTTGCCGACATGCCGCTGGAGACCCAGGCCAAGATCCTGAGGGTGCTGCAGGACCAGACCTTCGAACGAGTCGGCGGCAGCGCCACGATCGTGGTCGACGTGCGCGTGGTCAGCGCCTCGACCCGGGATCTGATGGCGGGGATTGCCGAGGGCGCCTTTCGCGAGGATCTTTTTCACCGCCTCAACGTGGTGCCCATCAAGGTGCCGGCCCTGAAGCAGCGCCGCGAGGACGTACCGCTCTTGTTCGACCACTTCATGCGCCACATGGCCGATGCCGCCGGCCGGCCGCCGCGGGGCATAGCCGACGACGCCATGAGCGTGCTGCAGGCCCACGACTGGCCGGGCAATGTGCGTGAGTTCAAGAACCTGGTCGAACGCCTGCTGATCATGGCTCCCGGCGACCCGCGCAGCCCAATCCGGGCCGACATGCTGCCACCGGAACTTGGTGCCTTGCCGCTTGACGGCGTACGGCGCGGCGATAGCGATGCCGATTTCATGTCCCTGCCGCTGCGCGAGGCCCGCGAGGTCTTCGAACGTGAATACCTCAGCGCCCAGATCACCCGCTTCGGGGGCAACGTCTCGCGCACCGCCGGCTTCGTTGGCATGGAGCGCTCGGCGCTGCATCGCAAGCTCAAGGCACTGGGCGTCGGTGGCACCGATCGGCCGCAGGAATTGGGCGGCTAAAACCGGTCAAGACTGATCCCGGCGATTGTTATCATTCCCGAAATGCTATAGTCCCCAGCCACGGAGAGCCGGGTAGGGTTCAATGAAAGTCATTGTCTGCGGTGCCGGTCAGGTCGGCTTCAACATCGCCCGCCACTTGGCCGGCGAGCAAAACGATGTCACCGTCATCGACCAGTCGCCGGAACTGATCAAGAAAGTGGGCGACCAGCTTGACGTCCAGGCCAGGATCGGCCATGCCGCGCGGCCCGACGTGCTTGATGCCGCCGGCGCCGCCACGGCCGACATGATCGTCGCCGTGACCTTCGCCGACGAGGTCAACATGGTGGCCTGCCAGGTGGCCCACGCGCTCTTCAACGTACCCACCAAGATCGCCCGGGTGCGGGCCCAGGCCTATCTGCAACCCATGTGGCAGGACCTGTTTTCCCGCGAACACCTGCCCATCGACGTCATCATTTCGCCCGAAATCGAGATCGCCCGGGCCGTGCTCAGGCGCCTCCAGGTGCCGGGCGCCATCGACATGACGCCTTTTGCCGACGATCGCGTGCGCATGATCGCGGTGCGGCTGGACGAGGATTGCCCCATCATCGACACGCCGCTCAGGCAGTTGACCGAGCTCTTTCCCGATCTTCACATCCGGGTGGTCGGCATGATCCGCCGGGGCAAGGTCATCGTGCCCGGCGGCAACGACGAAATGGAGATCGGCGATGAGGTCTATTTCGCCGTCGACACCGAACACGTCAGCCGCGCCATGGCCGCCTTCGGCCACGAGGAGCGCGAGGCCCGGCGCATCATTATCGTCGGTGGCGGCAATGTCGGCCTCTTTCTGGCCCAGGAGTTGGAGGCCACCCAGCCCGGGGTGATGCTGAAACTGATCGAGGCCAGCCAGGAGCGCGCCGAGCAGGTTGCCGAGGCGCTCGGCCGCACCGTGGTGCTGCACGGCGATGCCCTGGACAGCGAAATCCTCGACGAGGCCAACGTGCGCGCCACCGAAACCATCGTTGCCGTGGCCAATGATGACGAGGCCAACATCCTGTCCTCGCTGCTGGCCAAGCGCGAAGGCTGCCAACGTGCTGTGACGCTGGTCAACGACGCCAGCTACGGCCCGCTGATGACTTCGCTGGGCATCGATGTTGTGGTCAACCCCCGGGCCATTACCGTCTCGCGCATCCTGCAGCACGTCCGTCGGGGCCGCATCCGGGACGTCTATTCGCTGCCCGACGGCGTCGCCGAGGTGCTCGAGGCCGAAGCCATGGAGACCTCGACCCTGATCGGCAAGACGATCAGCGAGTCCAACCTGCCGGCCGGCGTCATAATCGGCGCCCTGGTGCGCGGCGACGAGGTCATCATCCCCCGCGGCGACACCATCATCGAGCCCCATGACCGGGTCATCATCTTTACCATTGCCGACATGGTGAAGAAGGTGGAGAAGATGTTCTCGGTGCGCCTGGAATACTTCTAGGCGCCGAACGAGACACGGCCCGAGCGACATTGGCCGCCATGTATTTCGCCTCCGCCTTCTACACCCTGGGCAGCGTGCTGCTGGCCTTTGCCGCCACCATGGTACTGCCGGCCTTGGTGGCCTTCGGCTATGGCGAGGTCGACCAGGGCTGGACTTTCCTCGGCGCGCTGGGACTGACGGTGTTTGCCGGCGGCGCCCTGATCATCGCCACCCAGGGAGAGAGGCCGTTGCCCAGGCGGCGGGAAGTCTTTTTCATGGCCTTCCTGATCTGGCTGCTGGTGCCCGCCTTCGGGGCCCTGCCGTTCTATTTCATCGCCGTCGTGCCGAGTTTCACGGACGCCTATTTCGAGGCCGTTTCAGGTTTCACCACGACCGGTGCCACGGTGCTCAGTCAGCTCGAGATCATCGAGCGCAGCGTGCTGCTCTGGCGGGCCTTGCTGCAGTGGCTGGGGGGACTCAGTGCGGTGCTGCTGGCGATGGTGGTGCTGACGCCCTACGACGCCGGCGGCATGCAGCTTTTTCGCTCCGCCGTGCCGCACGGCGAAAGGCTCAGTGCGCCCAACCACCTGGGTCAGGCCCTGACCACCATCTGGTGGGTCTACGTCGGTCTGAGCTTGCTCTGCGCGGCGCTGCTGTGGCTTGTCGGGATGCCGGCCTTCGACGCCGTCTGTCACGCGCTGAGCACGCTGTCCACGGGCGGCTTCGGCACTCGCGACGGCTCGCTGGCGGCCTTCGCCAATCCCCTGGCGGAGAGCGTGATCGCCGTCTTCATGTTGGTCGGCGCGATCAACTTCACGCTGCACTGGGCCGTGCTCAGCGGTCGCGGCACCCGGGCGCTACGCCAGGATCCGGAACTGCCGCTGTTGCTCATCGTGGCCGGCGTTGCCGTTCTGGCCATCGTCGCGGCCCTGATGCTGGGCGGCGGCCAGGGTCCCTTGGCGGCCTTGCGCCATGGTCTTTTCGCCACGATATCGATGCTGACGACCACCGGCTATTTCAGCCAGGAGTCCGGAAACTGGCCCTTGTTCGTGCCGCTGCTGCTGCTGTCGCTGGTACTGCTGGGCGGCTGTTCGGGTTCCAGCGCCGGCGGCCTCAAGATTTTTCGCGGTTTCCTATTGCTCAAGCTTGGGCAACGCGAACTGGCCCGGCTGTCGCACCCGCACGGCGTGGTACCTGTGGCTTACGGCGGCCACGTCGTCGACGACGCCGCCAAACTGGCTGTCTGGAGCTTCTTCTTCACCTATATCTTCGGCCTGGCGCTGATGTCCCTGGTGTTGGCGGGATTGGGACTGGACCTGGCCGATGCCACCACCGCCGCCGCCGCTGCGCTCGCCAACACCGGCCCGGCGCTGGCGTTGCTGCCGGGCGCTGGGCCTTATGAAACCATGCCCGAAGCAGTCAAGTGGGTGCTGCTGGCGGGCATGCTGCTGGGCCGGCTGGAATTCTTCGTGATCTTCGTGCTGGCCAGCCCGCGGCATTGGCGCGGCTGAATAAGGGGAGGCGGGACTGAAGTGCGGGCACGTTGTGGCCGGGCCGGAATTGCACTAGGCTTGGCGCCATGGTTGCATGGCCCCAATAACACCTGCGAGAAACAAAATGGCCGCCGAAAAATCAAACAATCTTCAGGACGTGTTCCTCAATCACGTCCGCAAGAACAAACTGCCGGTTACGGTTTTTCTGGTGAACGGCGTCAAGTTGCAAGGCGTCATCAGTTGGTTCGACAACTTCTGTGTCCTGTTGCGCCGCGACGGGCATGCCCAGCTGGTATACAAGCATGCCATCTCGACGGTCATGCCGGGCCAGCCGATCCAACTTTTCGAGCAAGCCGAGACCGCGGACACGGACGCTGAAGCAGACTGATCCCAAAGCTGGCCGGGCCGGACCGGCGTCGACCGCCGGCGGCCGTGTGCTGGTGCTGCATCCCGACCTGCGGCAGCGCCGGAATCGACCCCAAAACCAGTTGCGCCAGCCCCAGGCGCGGCTCGAGGAAGCTCGCGGACTGGCTGCCGCGATTGGCCTCGAGATCGTCGATAGCGCCATCGTGGGGCTGTCGCGGGCGCGGCCGGCGACGCTTTTCGGTCGCGGCAAGGTGGACGAGATCGCCAGCTTGGTCGGCGCCCTCGAGGCCGGGCTGGTGGTTGTCGACGGCCAGCTTTCGCCGATCCAGCAGCGAAACCTGGAGCGCGCCTGGTCGTGCAAGGTGATCGATCGCTCCGCTCTCATCCTGGAGATCTTCGGGGCCCGGGCCCGCACCCGGGAGGGGCGCTTGCAGGTCGAGTTGGCGGCGCTCGAGTACCAGCGCGGCCGGCTGGTGCGCTCTTGGACCCACCTCGAGCGACAGCGCGGCGGTTTCGGCTTCCTCGGCGGCCCGGGTGAGACCCAGATCGAGGCCGACCGGCGCCAGATCGCGGGCCGCCTGGCGAAAATCCGTCGCGAACTGGAGGCGGTCCGCCGCACCCGGCAGTTGCACCGCGCCAGCCGTCAGAAGGTGCCCTTTGCCGTGGCCGCCCTGGTGGGCTACACCAATGCCGGCAAGTCGACGCTGTTTAACCGCCTCACCGAAGCCCGGGTGGAGGTCGCAGATCAGCTGTTCGCCACCCTCGACCCGACCATGCGCGGCATCACCCTGCCCGGCGGCCGGCGCCTCATACTGTCCGACACCGTGGGTTTTATTTCGCAATTGCCGACCATGCTGGTGGCTGCCTTCCGGGCGACGCTCGAGGAAGTGCTCGAGGCCGACCTGATCGTCCACGTGCGCGATGTCGCCCACCCCGATGCCGAGGCCCAAAAAGAGGACGTAATCAAGGTTCTGCGTGAGCTGGGTATCGGCGAGGACGATGAACGCCCGCTCATCGAGGTTCTGAACAAAACCGACCTGCTGGCGCAGACAGAAGTACAGCGGTGGCAAAACCATAGCCGGGAGCGGGCCGGGCAGGTGGCGCTGTCGGCGCTCTCGGGCCAGGGCTGCGATGACTTGCTCGGTCTTTTCGAAATTCACCTGGCGCGCCATAGCCAGATCCTGCAAGTCACGCTCGACCCCGGCGACGGGGCGACGCTGGCCTGGCTCTACCGCCACGGCGAGGTCCTCAGCCGGCACCAGATCGAGGACCGGATTCAGCTCGAGGTCGGCCTCGACGCCGCCAATATGGAACGTTTTCGCCGCCGATCCATAGTTGCCGGTTGACAGCGCCGGGAGCTTTCCATATATCCTTGGCACTCACGAACACCGAGTGCTAACAAAGCCGCCCGACCTCAGGTGGGACGGGGTGTGGGCGGATCACACAAGCTAACCAAAGACATCGGAGGTTATTGATGAGCATCAAACCTTTGCACGATCGCGTACTGGTCCGGCGCATCGACGAGGAAGAGAAGACGCCCAGCGGCATCATCATACCGGACACGGCCAAGGAAAAGCCGATGGAAGGCAAGGTGATGGCGGTAGGCAGTGGCGCCCGTGACGATGGCGGCAACATTCACGCCCTGGACGTCAAGGTCGGTGACCGCGTGCTGTTTGGCAAATGGTCGGGCACCGAGATCAAGGTTGACGGCGACGAGCTGTTGATCATGAAGGAATCCGACATCATGGGCGTACTCGCCGGTTAAGGGGATAACGAAAGATGGCAGCCAAAGAAGTAAAATTCGATGCCGAGGCACGCAATCGCCTGCTCAAGGGCGTCGACATCCTGGCCAATGCGGTCAAGGTGACGCTCGGCCCCAAGGGCCGCAACGTGGTGCTCGACAAGTCCTTCGGGGCGCCGCGCATCTCCAAGGACGGCGTCACCGTGGCCAAGGAGATCGAACTGGCCGACAAGTTCGAGAACATGGGCGCCCAGATGCTGCGCGAAGTGGCCAGCCGGACCTCGGACGAGGCCGGCGACGGCACCACCACGGCCACCGTGCTGGCCCAGTCGATCGTGCGCGAAGGCCACAAGGCGGTGGCCGCGGGCATGAACCCGATGGATCTCAAGCGCGGCATCGATCTGGCCGTCGGCACCGTCGTCGACGACGTCGTCAAGCGCTCCAAGGCGGTGCGTTCGGACGAGGAAATCGCCCAGGTCGGAACCATCTCGGCCAACGGCGACCGTGAAATCGGCGACATCATTGCCAAGGCCATGCAGCGCGTCGGCAAGGAAGGCGTGATCACCGTCGAGGAAGCCAAGGGCATGGATACCGAGCTCGAGGTGGTCGAGGGCATGCAGTTCGATCGCGGCTACCTCTCACCCTACTTCATCACCAACGCCGAGAAGATGGTGGTCGAGCTCGAGGCCCCCTACATCCTGCTGCACGAGGCCAAGCTGAGCAATCTGCAGGCCTTGCTGCCGGTACTGGAGAAGGTGGTGCAGTCGTCGCGGCCGCTGATG
>JASLXG010000147.1 GCA_030740435.1 Alphaproteobacteria bacterium
TCGAGGTACTTGCCCCAATAGCTGACCCGGCCCGAGAGGCGGGCGATGTTGCCGTCCACCATGTCGAGCACGAAGGAGAAATAGAAAATCGGCGCCACCGCCCAAAGGCCCGGCGCCTGGCCCCAGGCCAGCAGACCGCAGGCGGCCAGGCCGAGCAGCGCCTGCAGCGTGCTGACGGCGTTGGCCGACCAGCCGGTGTTGTAGAACAAGGGCGTCAGCAGCATGCCCAGCGGCCGGCCGAACCAGGTGGTGAAGAACCACTCCGGCCTGGGCGCATGGAACGAGGCCTTTACTTCTGCCAGGCCGACGCGGCGGGGGATGGGCGGATCATTTCCACTATCGCTCATGGCCGGGGAGAATAACCGCGCGGCCGCCCCGGCACCAGCGACGACAAGGAGAGAAATGCGGGTTAGACTGCGGCCGGCGCAGGGGACATCGTGGCGACATTCAGTCAACGTATCGAACGCTCGGTCTTGAATACCGGCTCGCGCGGGCTGCGCCTGACGCTGGCGCTGAAGAAGCTGTTCGGCCGGCGCGGAAGCTGCCTCTTCGTCACCAGCTTTCCCAAGTCGGGCTCGACCTACCTGGTCTCGGCCCTGGCCCGGGCCAGCGGCACGCTGAATTACTTCCTCGGCGACGATCCCCTCAACGCCCAGGACCTCTATCTGCCCAAGCTGGTCGACAGCTACGCCATCAACGTGACCTGCCAGCAGCACACCCGGGCCACCGGGCCCAACCTCGCCTTGATGCGCGAATTCGCCATCCGGCCGGTGGTGCTGGTGCGCGACCTCGGCGATGCCATCGTGTCCTTGCGCGACCACCTGGAGCGGGAATCGCGCCAGACCCCGGTGATCACCGTGGCCGACGATTTTTTTGCCCGTCCCCAGGCGGCGCAGTTCGACCAATTGATCGACGTGGCGGCGCCCTGGTACCTCGATTTCTATGCCGGCTGGCGGGCGGCGGCAGCAGCCAACGTGTCGGTACACTGGTTGACCTACGAGCAGTTGATGGCCGACAAGGAGGCCGCGCTGGCCGCCATATTGGGTTATTACGAAATCGAAACGACACCCGAAGCTCTGGCCGCAGCGGTGGGAGAGGCCGACGGCGCCGAGGGCACGCGGCGCAACGTCGGCGGCAGCGGCCGCGGCGCCGAGTTGCTGAGCCCGGATCAGCAGGCCAGGCTTAGCGATTTGGGGCGTCACTATGACCATCTCGACCTCGGGCCCATCGGCCTCGCCGGGCCGGCTTAGCCATGGCGAACCTGGCTGAGTTCGAAGTCGCCGGCGACTTGCCGCCGCTGGCCGGCGGCATCGCAGAATTTCTCGCCTGGTGGTTTGCCGAGCCGCGCCTGCCGAGCCCGGAACAAGCTGTGTTGGAGGCCTACTACGCCAGCTTTCGCCGTTCCTTCGGCCCGCGCATGCGGCGCCTCTATGCCAACCAGGTGTGCGAGGCCGAAACGTTGGTGCGCAAGCAGCCCGGCCTCAGGGTGCTGGAGGTGGGCTGCGGCCTGGACAGCGAATCGCTCTGGTTGGCGCTCTTGGGCGCCCGGGTGATGGCGCTCGAGGTGCGGCCCGACCGCCTGGCGGCCGCCCGCGCCCGCCAGGCCGTTCTCGAAGCGGCCCTGGGCCGGGTTCTCGATCTCTCATTTTCCGGCACGCCGCTGCTGGAACTCGAATCCGAGCCTTTCGACCTGGTCTGGTTGGAGCAGACCTTTCACCACCTCGAGCCGCGCGCCGCCGTGGTGCCCCATCTCGCCCGCCTGGTGGCGCCCGGGGGACACCTGGCGATCTCCGAGGCCAACGCCCTCAATCCGCTGTTGCAGGCGGAGTTGCTCTGGCGCCGGGGCTGGCCGCGGGTAGCCACACAGCCCGGCCCGGACGGCCGGGAGGTGCTTTATGGCGTCGAGCGGGTGACCAGGGCCGGGGCCATCCGCCGGGCCTTCGCCGGCCAAGGGTTCGACTGCCTGGCGCTGCGCCGGTTTCGCGTCTTTCCCAACCGGCCCGCTTTCGAATCCCTGGCGGCGCTGGAAGCCGGGTTGGAAGGAAGCTGGCTGGCGCCGCTCGGGACCACGCATTTCAATTACCTCGGGCGCAAAGCCGCATGAGCACACGAAAAAAAATACTCTTCCTGCTCAACGACGCGCCCTTTTTCGTCAGCCACCGTTTGCCCCTGGCCGTGGCGGCGCGGCAAGCCGGCCTGGAGGTCCACGTGGCCGTGCCCTATGAGGAGGGCAGTGTGGCGACAATCCGGGCCGCCGGCATCGAGCATCACGACTATCCGCTGCGCCGCGGCGCCCGCGGGCCGCTGGGCGAGTTGCGCCTGATCATTGCCATGGCCCGCCTGCTGCGCCGCATCAGGCCCGATCTGTTGCATTGCGTGACCATGAAGCCGGTGCTCTACGGCGGCTTGCTGGCGCGCTTGATGGGCCTGCCGGCGGTGGTCCACGCCGTCACCGGATTGGGGTACTTGTTTCTTATCGAGGGCGCCGCGGCGCAGCTGCAACGACGCTTCGTGCTGGCGCTCTACCGCTTTGCGCTGGGCCACGGCAACAGCCGGGCGATCTTCCAGAACCCCGACGACCTCGAGCTCTTTCGCCAACAAGATCTGGTCGATCCGGCCCGGGTGGTGATGATCCGCGGCTGCGGCGTCGACATGCAGGTTTTCAAGCCGGCAGCCGCCGAGGCCGGCCTGGTGGTCTTCCCCGCCCGCATCATCGGCGACAAGGGGGCGCGGGAATTCGTCGAGGCCGCCAGGTTGCTCAAACAAAAGGGCGTGGCGGCGCGCTGCGTGCTGGTCGGCCGCACCGATCCCGACAACCCGACCTATATCGCCGAGGTCGAGATCAAGGGCTGGCAGGACCAAGGGATCATCGAATGGTGGGGTTTCGAGGACGACATGCCGGGGCTGCTGGGCCGGGCCGAGATCGTCTGTTTGCCCAGCTATCGCGAGGGTCTGCCCCGGGTGCTGATCGAGGCCGCAGCGGCGGGCAAGCCCATCGTCACCAGCGACGTACCGGGCTGCCGCGAGGTGGTGGCCGAGGGCCAGAACGGCTTTTTGCTGCCGGCCCGTGACGGCAGCGCCATTGCCGGGGCGCTGGAGCGCCTGTTGGGCGATGCCGAGTTGCGCCGACGCCTGGGAGAGCAGAGCCGCCAGCGCGCCGTGGCCGAGTTTTCCCTCGAGGATTTCGTCGCCCGATCGCTTGCCACCTATCGCGCCGTGTTGCCCTCGGGCACAATCGAGCCATGAAACTGCTGGCCCCGCTCGGCCGCCTGCACGCCGGCCACTGGCTCGGCCTGGCGGCCTTTCTTTATCTGCCGCTGGCGGTGCTGGCGCCCAAGGGTGAAACGGCGTTGCTGCTTTTCGTAGCGCTGCCGCTGCTGGCCCGCCTGGCCATCCGCCGCCGTCTGGTGCCGCGCTTGCGCCGGCCGCTGGGCATCGTGCTGGGCCTGACGCTGGGCTGGGCGCTTTGCAGCGTGCTCTGGTCGATCGTACCGGACGAGACGCTGAGTCTGCTGAAATCGCTGATCGTCATCTTCCTGGCGGCGCTGGGCCTGATTGCCGCGGCCGCCGATCTGGAGGCCCACGAGCGGCGCACGGTGGCCGGCCTGGCGCTCTATGGCCTGGGGCTCGGGCTTGTGCTGCTGGTTGTCGAACTGGCCGCCGGGCTGCCCCTGGCCAACTTTTTGCGCGGCCCCCGGCCGGGGCTGCCGCTGCTCGAGCTCTCGATCCTCAACGCCGGGCTGGTGGCGCTCTTGATCGTGGTCTGGCCGCTGGCCCTGGAGCTGGGCCGGCGTCGGGCCGGGGCCGGGGCGGTGTTGCTGGCCCTGGCGGCGGCGCTGCTGCTGTGGGGCGTCAGCCTCTCGGCCCAGTTGGCATTGGGGTTGGCGGCCCTGGTCGGGCTGGCGGTCTTCTTCGGCGGCCGCCGGGCGCTCAGGATCTTCGCCCTGCTGGTGGTGGCGGGCATCCTGCTCGCGCCCCTGGTGCCGCGCACCGTGCTGACCCCGGAAGGCTTCGCCGCCCGCTTTCCCGAGCTCAGCGATTCGGCGCTGCACCGCGTCCATATCTGGAACTTCAGCGCCCGCACCATCGCCCAGCGGCCGGTGCTGGGCTGGGGCCTCGACAGCTCGCGGGCCATTCCCGGCGGTCAAGTCGAGGCCATCGAGCACGGCCCCCGGATGTCGCTGCACCCCCACACCGCGGCGCTGCAGATGTGGCTCGAATTGGGCCTGCCGGGCGCCGCCGCTTTCGCTGCGCTGGCGCTGATCGGATTGGCCGCGGCGGGGCGCTTGCCGGCCTGGCCGCGGGCCGCCGCGGCGGCGGCGCTGGCGGCGGCGCTGGGCGTGGCCTCGCTGTCCTTCGGTATCTGGCAGAACTGGTGGCTGGCGACGCTGGCCCTGGCGGCCGCTATCACCACGGCGTTGCTGGGCGGAGACGAAAAGCCGGGCCAGGCGGGGCGGCCTTTGCTATAAGCAGGCCATGTGGCTGGCAACGTTCGTGGCGGCTGGGATGGCTTTTGTGGCAGCCCTTTTCGGCAGCGGCCTGATGCTGCGCATCTTGCGCCGGCGCGCCATCCTCGACCATCCCGTTGAGCGCTCGAGCCACGCCGTGCCGACACCCACGGGCGGTGGCATTGCGGTGGTCGCCAGCATTATCGTGATCTGGCTGGCGGCCGCCCTGATGGCGCCGGCCCTGCCGCCGGAGAGGGTGCTGGTGGTGCTGGCGGCCACGGCGGCGCTGGCCGGGCTTTCCTGGCTCGACGATCTGCGGGGCGTGGCGGTCGGGCTGCGGCTGGCGGTCCAGGCCTTGGCGGTGGCGTTGGGCCTGCTGACCTTGCCGCCGCAGCTCATGGTTTTCCAGGGCCTGGTGCCGCCCTGGGCCGACTTGGCTCTCAGCGGCCTGGCCTGGCTGTGGTTCGTCAACCTCTACAATTTCATGGACGGCATCGACGGCATCAGCGGCGCCGAGAGCGCCGCCATCGGCGGCGGCATCGTGCTGCTGGCCGCCTTCGTGCCGCTGTCCGACCTGGCCCTTCCGGCGGCCCTGGTAGCTGCCGCGGCGCTGGGGTTCCTGTACTGGAACTGGTCGCCGGCGCGCCTTTTCCTGGGCGACGTGGGCGCGGTGCCGCTGGGTTTCATCATCGCCTGGCTGCTGCTCAGCATCGCGGCCCGGGGCTACTGGGCGCCGGCCCTGATCCTGCCGCTCTATTACCTGGCCGACGCCACCATCACGCTGGGCCGCCGGGCTTGGCGCCGCGAGCGCCTGACAGAAGCCCACCGCGGCCATTTCTACCAGCTCGCGGCCGCTGCCGGCGGCGGCCACGCGCCCGTGGTGCGGCGCATCGTGGCCCTCGATCTGGTGCTTTGCGGGCTCGCCGTGCTGGCGCTATGGCAGGCGCTGGCGGCCCTGGTGGCGGCGGCGCTCGCCACGGCGGCGCTGTTGTGGTATTTCGCCGGCCAGCAAGGCGGCAAGAAAAAACCGGAACCCGACTGACGTGTCACCACCACGCCTGACATTCAACCGGCGCATCGCCCTCGTGGCGCTGCACGACGTGGTCATGGCGGCGGCCAGCTTCGAGCTGGCGGTGATGATCCGCTACGTCACCTACGGCGCGCCGCAGGGATTCGGGTTCCTCTGGGAGGGGACGCTTATTTTCACCGCCGTCTGTGCCTTGACCTTCTGGTGCACCGGTCTCTATCGCGGCATCTGGTACTACGCCTCGCTGAACGACCTGATCGCCATCGTCAAGGCGGTGACGCTGGGTATCTTGATATTCCTGCCCATCATGTTCGTCTTCACCCGCCTCGAGGACTTCCCGCGCACGGCGCTTTTCATCAACTGGCCGCTCCTGGTGCTGATGCTCAGCGGACCGCGTTTTCTCTATCGCGCCCTCAAGGACGGCAACCTGGGGGCGGCTTTCGAGCGCTCCGACCCCAACCTGGTGCCGGTGCTGCTGGTCGGCGCCGGCGACGAGGCCGAGGCTTATATCCGCGAGATCGGGCGTTCCAGCCATGCCGGCTACCGCGTGGTCGGCATCGTCGACGACCGGCCCGGCCGTCAGGGCCGCGACATCCGCGGCGTCCGGGTGCTGGGCTCGACCGCCGAGGCCGAGGCGGTGATCGACGAATTGGCACGGCGCGGCCGGCGGCCGCAGCGCCTGATCGTGACCTCGGAGCGCTTCGCCGGAACGGTCATGGCCGGGCTCCTCGATCTTGCCGAGCGCCGCGGCATGACCATCGCCCGGGCACCGCGCATCACCGATCTCAGCTCGGGCGGGCTCGATGACCGGCCCCTCGATCTCCGCCCCATCGCCGTCGAGGACCTCCTGGGCCGGCCGCAGAAGGTGCTCGACCGTGAGGCCATGCAGGCCCTGGTGGCCGGGCGCCGGGTGCTGGTGACGGGGGCCGGCGGCACCATCGGCTCGGAACTGGCGCGCCAGGTGGCGGCGCTCGGGCCCGCCCACCTCGCGCTTTTGGACAACGGCGAGCACGCGCTCTATGCCATCGACCTGGAGCTCGGCGAGGACTTTGCCGAACTCTCGCGCAGCGCCGTGCTCGGAGACGTCCGCGACGAGGGCCGCCTGGCCGCCGTCTTCAGCCGCGAAAAGCCCGAGCTCGTCTTCCACGCCGCCGCCTTCAAGCACGTGCCGCTGAACGAGCAGAACCCCAACGAGGCAGTGCTGACCAACGCCATCGGCACCAAGGCCGTGGCCGATGCCTGCCTCGAACACGGCGCCGCCGTGATGGTATTGATTTCCACCGACAAGGCGGTCGAGCCTTCATCGGTGATGGGGGCCTCGAAGCGCCTGGCCGAACTCACCTGCCAGGCCCTGGCCGGCGACGGCGGCGCCACACGCTTCGTCATCGTGCGCTTCGGCAACGTGCTCGGCTCGACCGGTTCGGTGGTGCCGCTTTTCGAGCGCCAGTTGGCCCGCGGCGGGCCGCTCACCGTCACCGACCCCGAGATCACACGCTATTTCATGACAACGCGAGAGGCCGTCGAGCTGGTGCTGCAGGCCAGCGCCATCCCCGCCGACCAGGGCGGCCGGGCCGGGGGCATCTTCGTCTTGGACATGGGCGAGCCCGTGCGCATCCAGGACCTGGCGCGGCAGATGATCCGCCTGGCGGGCCGGCGTCCCGACAAGGACGTGGCCATCGAGTTCACCGGGCTGCGTCCCGGCGAAAAACTGCATGAGCGGCTTTTTGGCGAGCTCGAGGAGCTGGTCGAGACGCGCTACGAGGGCATCCTGCTGAGCAATCCGCCGGCGCCCGAGCGGGCCGTTCTGGAGGCCGCGCTCGAAGACCTGGCGGCCGCCGCCCGGGCCCGCCACACCGACGACACCTTGGCCCGCCTGGCGGCGCTGGTGCCCGATTACCGCCGGCCGCAATAGTCGCCACCGTTTATTCCCGGAGAGTTCCCCATGTCCCCCAACGATAGCCCCGTCACCATCCG
>JASLXG010000148.1 GCA_030740435.1 Alphaproteobacteria bacterium
TTTGGATCAACCAAGGTCGGCTATGGGTCGATCGCGACGTTTCGGCCCTGCCGCCGGTATGCTCGCTTTCCTTCCAGCACCGGACGCTCGGACGGCGAAAGCGGAATTGGCGGCAGTCTGTCGGGCTTGTGGGTGACAGACTGCTAAAGCAACGCCCTCAGAGATCGTTCTCGATGGCCCGCCAGAAGGTCTCAGGCGCCTCGACGTGCAGGTTGTGGCCAAGGCCGGGCAGCACCGTCACAGGGGGCCCCAAGCGCCGCATGCCCTCGGCGTGGCCGACCTTGTCTTGCTCGCCGGTGAGCAGGCGGATCGGCGCCAGCGACGCCTCGACCAGGGCCACGGCGTCGGGTTTGCCCACGGCGTTGGTCAGCGGATCGGCGGCCAGCCCGTAGTGGCCGTCCTTTTCCACGACGCCGAGTTGGGCCGTACGGCTCTCGGGCCCGGCCAGACCCCAGAGCCCCGAGACCTTCAAATAGCGCTCGAGGGCGTCTTGGCGATTGGCGAAAAGTTTGACTGGCGCCCGGGCCACCGCCTGGGCCCGGGCCAGGTCTTCGTCAGGCCAATCCACCTTGACGCCGAAGGCGACGACGCTTTTGACGCGCACGCCGAAAATGCCGCTGGCCAGGGCGAAGGCCACGGCACCGCCCATGGAATGGCCGACCACGGTCACCTCCGCGTCCTGGCCCAGGTGGGCGGCGACATCAGCGGCGTGCACGCCAAAACCGTAGGGTGCCCCATGGAACGAGCGGCCATGGCCCCTGAGCTCGGGGATCAGCCAACCTCCCGGCCAATTCTCCCGGAGAACCGGTAGCAGTTCGTCCCAGACGGCGGCGTTGGCGCCGAGGCCGTGAATGAGAACCAGCAGCGGGCCCTCGCCGCCGCCCCGTTCGCTGACGATCGTCCTGTGTTCCGCCAAGCTCGCGTTCCTTCCGCTTGGCCCGCATTTCTCACCGGGTCACGGCCTGCGTCGCTCCCAGGTGATGCGATCCGCTAGGAAAAGACCGAAGCGCGTAGTGGTACTACGCGCTTCGGTCTTTGACAACGCGGGCGCGCGCCTGGGAGCGACCCTTCGGGCGGCGCTGTGACGCCGACAGGGTGCATAGCTGTGCTTGCCCGATGTCCCACATCGCCCTGCGCAGCGCTCCTACCCTGTCGACGCCACAGCGCCGCGCAGGCCATGACCCGGTGAGAAATGCGGGCTAAAGCAGGCTGGTCTGGTCCTCATGCCGGTAGATCTTGATCTTGGCGCAAAGATCCAGGTTCAGGTTGACCGGGCTGGAATGGTCGAAATCGACCTCCAGCAGGTCGTTGAAAAAGATCCCCTTGCCCTGGGCGATGGGCTGGTGCTTGGTCCAGTGGCCGGCGCAGGCGGCGATGCCCACGGCCTCGGGATGAATGCTCTCGGTGAGGCGAATGCGGCCCTCGACACGGCGGCCCGCGGGGGTTTCCAGCCACACCGCTTCCTCGTCCTCGAGGCCCTTGGCACGAGCGGTCTCGGCGTTGATGGCGATGCGATAGCTGAAGGGATCGAGGCGCGCCACCTCGTCGATCCAGGGATTTTCCATGGTGAAGCCGTTGGCCTGGATGGCATCGCGGTAATAAAAGGCCCAGAGATCATAGTCCTCGTCTTCGACCTGATGGGAATGGCAGGGCAGCCACTCGGGCAAGGGGCTGTAGAAGGCGGGATCGATCTCCATGCCGGCTTCGCCTGCGATCCGCATGGTCTCGGCGCCGGCCTCGATCAGGTATTCGTGGTAGACCGGGATGCGCACGTCGACGAAGGGACGCCAGTAGACCTCCTTGACGTTCTTGGGCCAGGTGATGACGCCGTTTTCCTTGAACCATTCCAGGCCTTTTTCCTCACCGAACTTGTGCCGAAGCTCGTGATCGACGACGTCTTCCAGGGTGTACTTTTCCTCGGGCTTGAGCATATGCGGCCCGTCGAGATGGTAGTGGCTGTTGATCGCCATGTTGATCTCGGGGCCCAGGTCGAGGCGATAGGCGAGCTCCAGCATCACCGAACGGGCACAGCGCCGCTCGTGGGTGGGCTCCGACACCGGCTGGCGTATGGGCCAGCCCCAGTCGCCCATGCCGGCGGGATGGTTGAAAATGAAAGGAAAATTGGGCCTGGCATCGAGCACTTCCAGGTAGCTGAGATCGGGCAGGATGATGTCGGCGAAGTCCGAGAACTCGTTGAGAAAAAGATCGAACGAAAAGATGAATTCGTATTGCAGGAGGCTTTCGATCACCGCCTCCTTGTTGCCCACGCTCATCACCGAATTGGCGCCGTAGTTGAGCATGATCTTCGGCCGGTAGGGCAGGTCGAAGTTCCGCCACAGCTGCTGCTGGTCGCTCGACGCCATGATGGGCGAGACGTGGGAGAGCGGGAAGAGCTCGATGAAGCCGATGGAATCGGGCTTGCGCGGATCGGCCACGGGATAAGGCACATGCGCCAGCATCCACGAGCCCACCGCCATCATGCCGTCGCGGTCGGCCCGGGGCTGGTACTTGGGCCGGCCCGATTCGGGGTGCCCGTGGCACACCGGATTGAAGCCGAGCGTGCCGCCGACCACGTCGGCGGCGCCGACGATTTGGTTCAAGAGGTCGATGGCGAAACAGTTGTACATCGAATTCTTGTGGCCCTGGGCACCGCGGAAGAAGATGGCCGAGGCCGGCCGGTAGGGCAGCGTCACGCCATCGAGGACGATGGTGCTGCCGATACGGGCGGCCTCGCCGAACTCGCGGGCCAGGCGCTTGATGGTCGCGGCGGCGACGCCGGTGATCTCCTCGCCCCTCTCCGGGGTGTAACTCTTGAGGTGCTCGGCCAGCAGCTCGAAGGCGGGTCGGCAGGTCTCGCCGTTGACCTCGAAGCTTCCAGCCAGCACCGCCGCCGTCTTCGAGGCCGGGTCGTCGTAGGGTATGGCCCGGCCGTTCTCGCCATCCCAGACCAGGGCGGTGCCGCTTTCGGCGTCGCGGGCGTAAGTGCCGTCGGGCCGGATCAGGTAGATGGCGTTGGTGTAGGTGCGCAGGTAGTCGCGGTCCACCAGGTCGTAGTCGTTGATCAGGCAATTGGCCATGGCAAGCGCCAGGGCGGCGTCGGTGCCGACCCGGATGGGCACCCATTCGTTGGCCTTGGCGGCGGCGAAGTTGGCCATCGGATCGACCACCACCATCCTCATGCCGCGATCGCGGGCGTCGGCGGCCTGGGCAATGTTGGGGGTCGCCGCGTGGCCGGCACCATGGCCCTTGGAGGCGCCGAAATAGAGGGCGTAGTTGCAGTGCGCGAAGTCGGGCACGATGGACCACGAGGCATGGGTGATGCCACCGGCCGAGTGGGCGCCGTTGCCGCAGTGTATGCCGCCGCCGGCGACCCAGGTATTGGGCGAGCCGAAGGCCCAGGCGAAAGGGAACATCAGCAACGAGGACGGCGCCAGCGTGGTCGTCAACTGCACCGTCAACTGGCGCGGATCCTCTTCGTAGATTTTCTTCAGCTTGGCGCAGATCTCGTCCAGCGCCTGGTCCCAGCTGATGGGCTCCCAGCCCGGATCGAGGCCCATGCCCTTTTGCGGATTGCTGCGGCGCAACGGCGTGTTCACGCGGTGCGGATCATAGAGGAACATCATGCCCGCGAGGCCCTTGGCGCAAAGCCGGCCACTGCCTGTCGGGCTATCGGGGTTGCCTTCGATTTTTACGATAGTGCCGTTGACCCGGTGCGCCTTGATGGCACAACCGCCGTAGCAGATGGTGCAAACCGAGGGGATCCACTTGTCTTCCCAGATCGTCGTGTCCGGCTGGTCCAGGCTGGCGCTCGGTTGATCCATGGTGGTGCCTCCCTTAGCCGCCGGTCGCGGCGGGCAGTATGAAAACCAGAATCTCGGGGTTTGGGCCGCCGTCCTGGGGCAGGGGAATGGTCTGGTCCAGGGCGTCGTCGCCGACGATGACTTCGTTGATGAAGATCCGCGTGCACATCTGTAAATGCCGCGGCGGTTTGGCGTTGCGATAGACGCGTTTGCCGAACTCGGGGCCGTAGCGCTGTTCCAGGTCGTCCAGAAGCTGGCGCAGCGTTGCCCTCTCGGGAAGCTCGAGGGCCAACTCCTTGACCCCGGTGAAGCTGGTGATGATGCCCATGAAGCTCACGCGCAGGCTTACCATGGCTTCCTTGTGGCCTTCTTCACCGGCGGGGGTAGGGATCATGGAAATCATGATATTTGTTGCTATTCCTAAATCCAAGACGTTGAATCGTCCCGGCCTAGGCTGCTCCGATACGCTGTGAAACCTGCCGGCTGACGGCCAGAAGTTCCTCGGCAGCGGCATTGTTCCAGTCGACCTTGAAGCGGCGCTCCGGCCCCAGGATGGTAAGGGCCGCCGCGAGGTTGTTGCCGGCATCGAAAACCGGCGCACTCATGGCGTTGATTGAAGCCAACTGATTGCCGCGCACCAGGGACATGCCTTGTTGCCGAACCTGGGCCAGGGCGGCCTCGACTTCGTCGGGGCTGCGGCCGTCCATCTCGGCGGCGATGGGCTGTTCGGTCCAATGGCGGGGCAGGAAGGCGGAGAAGACCAGGCCGGTGGCCGAGTCCAAAAGGCTGAGCACCGATCCCATGCGCAGGTTGACGGCGAAGGGCCGGTGGCTCTCCTCCCAACGCACGACGGTGGGACCGGCGGCGCCCCAGACGGCCAGCAGCGCGGTCTGTTCGGTGCGCTCCCTGAGTTCGGCGATGGCGGCACCGGCGACGCGGTAGGCATCCAGTTGCCTGAGCGCCGAGAGACCCACCTTCAGGGCCAGGGGGCCGAGCCGGTAAAGGCCGCCGGCACCGTCCTGTTCCACCATGCCGGCGCGGCCCAGGCTGACCAGATAGCGGTGCACCTTGGCCGAAGGCATGTCCAAGCCCTGGGCCAGATCGCGCAGCATCATCGGCTTGTGGGCATCCGCGAGCACGGTCATGATGCGCAGACCGATTTCCACGGATTGCACGCCGAACTGGGTCTTGCCCGCCTTCCCCTTGATCGGCTGCTGGGCATTCATTTGCCATACCTGTGCCACGTCTCACGAGCTTGACGTCGAATATTATGGATTATACGATCAATTACGGGAAATATAACAGGCATGACATAGCCGCCACAAGGCAGGGTGCAAGACGGCGGCCGCGGAGGTGACACGATGCGACTGGGGATGGTCATCGACCTGAAGCGCTGCATGGCCTGTTACGGCTGTCAGATTTCCTGCAAGGCCGAGCACGGCACGCCGCCCGGCGTCTTTTTCGCCCGCGTGCTGAAGCGAGAGGAAGGAAAATACCCGACGGCGCGGCAGCTGTTTCTGCCGGTTCTCTGCAACCACTGTGACGACGCGCCCTGCGTCGACGTCTGCCCCACCGAGGCCAGCCATTACGCCGAGCATGGCATCGTCGACATCGATGCCGATCTCTGCGTCGGCTGCCGCACCTGCATGATGGCGTGCCCGTATACCAATCGCTATTTCAACGGCGAGCCCGCCAACTATTTCGGCGAGGCCGGCCCGACGCAGTACGAGCGCGCCCAGGCCGGGCGCCATCAGGAAAACGTCGTGATGAAGTGCAATTTCTGCCGCCCGCGCTTGAACCAGGGCCTGGATCCGGCCTGCGTCAGCAACTGCCCGGCCAAGGCCCGCATCTTCGGCGATCTCGACGATGCACAGAGCGAGGTCTCCCAGTTGATCAAGGACCGCGGCGGCTTCACCCTACATCCCGAGGCCGGCACCGGTCCCAACGTCTATTATCTGGCACCCTGAGGCGACCATGGGCAACCAGCGCTACGATCAACTGATCACCGATCTGCGCGGCGATTACCGGCCGCAGCGCGAGTGGGGCGTGGGCAGCGGCATCCTGATGGTCATCGGCCACTTCCTGGTCGGTATCGCCGGCGGCACCTGGGTGCTGGCCACCATCTACGACGCCTCCGCCGGGCTGGTTGTGGCCTTTGTGCTGGGTGGCATCGGCGCCCTGGCTCACCTGGCCTACCTGGGCTGGCCGCGCCGCGCCTTGGGCATGATGCGGCACTGGCGGACCTCGTGGGTGTCGCGCGGCTTTACCGGTTTTGCTTTGTTCCTGGTGGGCGGTACCGTCAGCCTGGGCATCGAGTTGTTCCTGGCACCGGGCGCGTCGGGCGCCCTGGCCGCGCTGGCCATGGTGGCCAAGGCGGTGGCCATGGTGGGCGCCATCATCATCATCGGCTACATGGGGTTTTGCTACACCGCCTCCAAGGCCATCCCCTTTTGGCACTCGCCGCTGCATCCCGCCCTCTACATCGCCTACGCCTTTCGCGGCGGCATTGCCGTGCTGCTGGTCATCGCCGCCATCGTCGCCGCCGATGCCGGCCCCTGGCTGTTGCAGTTCTGGGTCGGCGTCACCGCCATCGTGGCGCTCTTTTTCGCCCTGGAGATCCAGGGCGCCCTGGCCAGCGGCGACGTGGCCGCGCGCTGGTCGGTGCGCGACATCCTGGCCGGCCGCCTGGCGCTCTTGTTTTACGGCGGCACCCTGGTCGTGGGCCTGGTCGTGCCGCTGGTCACGCTGGCCGCCGGCACGGTCAATTCTCCGGCCGCCATGGCGGTTATCGGCCTGGCTTCGGCGGCCGGCGACTTCTTCATGAAGCTGGCCACCGTCCGCGCCGGGGTCTACCGCCCCCTGGTGCTGCCCCAGCAGCGCCGCCAACGGGCCTAACGCAGCGCATAGTCGGCCACATCGGCCCCGGCCTCGATAGCCGCAACGACGATCTCGGCACAAGCTTTGGCGTCCGAAAGGGCGTGGTGGTGATCGAGTTCTATGTCGTGATAGGCACAGACGTCGGAGAGCTTGGTGGGCCGAATGCCCCAAACGCCACGGGCCAGGCGAACCGTGCAGAGGAACGCCTGATCGGGCGGATCGATGCCCGCGGCGGTGCAGCACGACGACAGCACGCCGCGATCGAAGCCGGCATTGTGAGCCGCCAGGAAATCGGCACCAGCGATGAACTCGGCGATTTCCGGCCAGCGTTCCGCGAACGTCGCTTCGGCGCGCACGTGCTCCCAGGTGATGCCATGCAGATAGGAGAAACGAAACCTCTCTCGCGGCGGCCGGATGAGAAAGTAAAGGATGTCCTCGACCACACCGCCCACCAGCCGCACCAGGCCCAGCGCACAGGCACTGTCGCGGCCGTAGTCCGCGGTCTCGAAATCGAGGGCAACGATGTTCATGAAGGTATCGCTTGGGATCAAAGCGCCAGAGTCAAGCTTGTACCTGGCGCCTGACCGTGTCAGTTTCACTCCATGGCTGCCAGCTCATACCGGAACAAAACCCTCGAGCCCGGCGCGCGCTTCGAGAAGGTGGGCCAAGTCAAAAGTGTCTGGATCGTCAAACGCCTCGTCAGCCTGCCCACCCAGCCGCCACACGTCGACATCCAACTTGAACGCGACCGGCACGAACGCCGCGTGCTGGCCGCCACGGTGCTCTCCGATAACGCCCGCTACCGGCGGATCTAGGGCTAAAGATTCCCCAGGCGCTCCACCAGCAGATCGAAAAATCCCTCGGCATCGACCTGGCCGATGACCAGGGCGTTGGGCTCGCGCCCCGTCACTTGCCACCAGTCGACGACGCTGGCACCGCGGGTCAGTTCGGACTCGGTTTCGATGTCCACGTGGCAACGCCGGCCGCTGAAGAGTTCCGGCTTTAAGAGCCAGGCGATCACCGTCGGATCGTGCAGCGGGCCGCCGTCGAAGCCGTATTTTTCGGCATCGTATCGTTCCGAGAAGAGCAGCATTTCGCACACCGCCTGGGCCGCCGGCGAGCCCAGCGCGGCGATGCGTTGCATGCGCGCCCGGGTGGTCAGCGCCTGGTGGGTAACATCGAGCGGCAGCATGACGATGGGCACGCCCGACGCCATCACGTACTGCGCCGCCTCGGGGTCGACGTAGACGTTGAACTCGGCCGAGGGTGTGATGTTGCCCTGGGCGAAATAGCCGCCGCCCATCATCACCAACTGGCGGAGCCGCCCGGCCAAGGACGGCTCCCGCGTCAGCGCCAGGGCGACGTTGGTGAGCGGCCCCAGCGTACACAAGGTAAGGCTCCCCGGCTCTTCGCGGCCGATAGTCTCAACCAGGAAATCGACGGCGTGACCGGGCTGCAGGGCCATGGCCGGCGCGGCCAACGAGGGCCCGTCGAGGCCGCTCTTGCCGTGCACATGCTCGGCCGTGACCAGCGGCCCCGCCAACGGCCCGTCGGCACCGGCGAAGACCTTGATATCGGGCCGCCCGGCCAGCTCGCAGACCATGCGGGCGTTACGCGAGGTAAGCTCCAGCCCCACGTTGCCGGCCACCGTGGTGATGCCCAGGACCTCGAGCTCGGGACTGCCCAGCGCCAGCAGGATGGCCACGGCATCGTCCTGGCCGGGATCGGTGTCGATGATGATTTTCAAATCGTTATCTCCTCGACTTCGGCCAGCTCAGGCGCCGCGGCCGCGGCGCCCGGCCGGGTCGTGGCCAGGGCGCCGCAGGCGGCGGCGAAACGCACGGCCGCGCCGATCTCGTCGCCCCGCGCCAGGGCGAATGCCAGGCCGCCGTTGAAGCAATCGCCCGCCGCCACGCTGTCGACGGCACTGACGGCAAAGGGCGGCACGAAACCCTGCCCCTCGGGGGCGGCATAGTAGACACCCCCGGCACCCATGGTAACCACGGCGCTGGCCGGGCCCATCTGTTGCAGGCGCCGGGCCGCCTCGGCCGCCGCCTCGGGCGTCTCGGGCCTGAGCCCCACCAGGGCCTCGGTCTCGCCTTCGTTGGGTGTGACGATGTCCGTGGCTTGGAGCAAAGCCGCGGGAATCGAAGCCCCGGGCGGCACCGGTGCCGGATCGAGGATGACGCGGCCGCCGGCGGCCCGCACCCGGGCCGCGGCATGGGCGCTGGCAGCCGGCGGGATTTCCAGTTGCAGCAGCAAGATGCCGGCCCGGTCGAAGACCTCGGGCCAGAGATCTACATGGCTTTGCGTGAGCGCCAGGTTGGCCCCACCGACCACGGAAATGCAGTTCTCGCCGCCCTCGGCGACGGCGATCATGGCGATGGCGGTGTCGTGCTCGGGATCGGCCGCCACGTATTGGTCGGCCAATCCCAGCTCGGTTATCTGGCGCCGCGCCATGGCGCCGAAAACGTCGTCCCCCAGGCGGCCCACCAGATCGACCCGGCCACCCAGGCGGTGCGCGGCAACGGCCTGGTTGCAGCCCTTGCCGCCGAGCGCCATGGCGTAGCGCTCGGCATGCAGCGTCTCGCCGGGCTGGGGCAGGCGCTGGCCATAGACGGTGAAGTCCATGTTGATGCTGCCCAACACCACGATTTCGGAATTCATGGCAATTTCCACAGCCTTTTCGCATTTCCGTGGGCCACGGCTCTCCCCACGGCCTCGGGCAAGGCAGTCAATGCCTCGCGCCAAAGCGCCACCTGGCGCACATACAGGCTACCCCAATGTTCGGCGAAGACGTTGTCGAAGCCCAGCACGAAACGCTCTGGATGGGCTTCGATCAGGGCCTGCCAATCGGCCGCCAGGCGCTGCCCGACGAACAAATTGACCCAGGGCTGGCGGCTGATGCCATGGGTGATGGAATTGGACCAGGAAGGTATGAAATGGATATTGGCGTGGTTCTCGATCAGCCGCCGGGTTTGGCCGACACCAAGCTGCCCCATGTGGGTCAGCACGAAGGGATGGCCGGGCCGGGCCCGCAGCAGGCCTTCGAGCTCGGCCATCAGCCCCTGGGCCGCCCCGCCGGCGGCGGCGAATTCATAGTGCAGCACGGCCGGCCAGCCGCGCTCAAAGGCCGCCGCCAGGGCCGCCCGGACCTGGGGTGCATGGGCCGGTATCACCCATTGCGGCGCCCGCTGACCCTTGGCGGCGTGCCACAGGATCAATTCCGCCATGGCCTTGAATTCGGGCCGGCGCAGCTGGTCCTGGAGCAGCCGGTAGTAACCCGGCCGGTTCTCGGCATAGGCCCGGCTCTTGGTCCGCACCGAGGCGATGATCCGGCCGGGGTGGCGGCGCGCCAGGGCCGCGATGCGTTCCGACTTGAGCCGGCCGCGCCCGGCCAGGATGACGCGGGCCACGCCGGCTTGGTCCAGCAGCGGCACCACCCGGTCAAGACCGACCTGCTCGTCGATCTGGCTGTGGGCGTCGATGATGGCAAGTTCGGCGGCAACCGAGGCTGGACCGAGCAGCACCAGCGCAGCGGTCAGGATCCCGAAACGGCGTTTGTCGGCCCGAGCAAGCATGCTTCGACAAATACCACGCCGCGGCGCTCAGCCACTGAGAAATCCCTGATTTCCGGCCGACCTTTTCTGTTAGCCTCTTTGCCATGGCAGTGGAGCGCGGGGAGCAACAGGACTCGACGGTTGCTTCGGCCGTCGAAGGCATCGTCTGGCCGGCCATCGTGGCCCGGCCGGAGGCCCGGTTGGCGTCGCTTGCGCGGCAATTGCAAGACAGCGAATGGTGGCCGGCGGCCGAGCTCGAACGCCACCAGTTCGCCCAGCTCGGCCATCTCGTCCGGCATGCCGCCGAGACCGTGCCGTTCTACCGCGAGCGCCTGGCGCCGCTGCGTGGCCTCGAGGCTCTGACGCCCGAGGCCTGGCGCGCCGTCCCCTTGCTGCGGCGAGCCGATCTGCAACGATGGTTCGGCCATTTCCTCAGCCGGGCGCTGCCCGCGGACCACGCCCCGGTCGGCGACGTGCGTACTTCGGGCTCCACCGGGATGCCGGTTTCGGCCAAATCCACGGCCGTGACCGGGCTTTTCGAAGCGGCCCTTTCGCTCCGGCGCCTCGACTGGTACGGGCGCGATTTCTCGCAGAAGGCCGCCGTCATCGCCACCATGAAACCTCATGAGGCCCTGCCGCCCGAGGGCCGGCGCGAGCCCGGCTGGGCCCCGGGCGCAGACACCGGGCCGGCGGTGATCCTCAACATGCGCAGCACCGTCGACGAGCAGATCGCCTGGCTCAAGCGCGAGCGGCCGGCCTACCTTTTGACCTACCCCAGCGCCATAGAGGCCCTCGCCCGCCACTGCCGGGAAAACGGCGAGGCGCTCGATTTCCTGCAGGGCATCGGGACACGCTCGGAAGCCCTCGACCCGAGCCTCAGGGAACTGGTGCGCAAGGTTTTCGGCGTCGAAATCGTCGACGGCTACAGCGCCGAGGAAACCGGCACCATGGCGCTGCAATGCCCCGAACACGAGCACTACCACGTGCAATCCGAGGCCATGCTGCTTGAGGTGCTGGACGATGCCGGTGAGCCCTGCCCAGCCGGCGCCAGCGGCCGGGTCATCGTCACGCCCTTGCACAATTTCGCCACGCCGCTGGTGCGCTACGAGATCGGCGACATCGCCGAGGTCGGCCCACCCTGCCCCTGCGGCCGCGGCCTGCCGGTTCTGGCCGGCATCATCGGCCGCTACCGGCACATGCTGACCTACCCCGACGGCCGCCAGATCCGCCCCAGGGTCAACGAGGGCTTCGTCGACCAGCCGGCCATCCGCCAGTTCCAGGTGGTGCAAACCGCGCCCGAGGTCCTCGACGTGCGCCTGGTCGTCGAACGGGCGCTGAGCGGCGCCGAAGAGGCGCACACGCGCGAGGCGCTCCTGCATTTCCTCGGCCATCCCTTCGAGGTGCGGTTCTCCTACGTCGACGAGATCCCGCGCTCGCCCGGCGGCAAGTACGAGGACTTCCGCTCGGAAGTGAAGGGATTAAGAATATTTTCCTAATGCTTAGCGAAAAAGCCCCCGTGGGGCCTTAGATCACCGATTTCGTCATTTCCTGCTCGACCAGCAGGATCATGTCGCTGCCCATAGCCGTGTACGAGGTATAGGAGACGCTGTCGACGGTCGTCGTGCTGGTAGTCAGCGAGGTGCCGCCGCCATCGATCACCACGCTGTCGCCGGGATCGCCTACGATCAACAGCGTGTTCGTGGTATCCGAGATGTTGAGTACGTCCGATAGCTTGAGCGTGATGGTGTTGTTGCCCGAACCGGTGGCGTCGATCTTCTCGATGCCCTGGATCTTGTTGTCGGCCATGGTGGTCAAATTCAGCGCCATGCCGTTGCCGTCGAGGCGCAGCGTATCGGCGCCGCTGGAGACATTCGAGCCGCCGTCGACGCGCCGGAAAGTGGTATCCGAAATCCCCAGGATATCGTTGCCGGCGCCGCCCAGCTGCACGTCGACACCGCCGCCGCCGGTCAGGATATCGTTGCCGGTGTCGCCGACCTGGTAGTCGTTGGCCGAGGTGCCGATGAGGTTGTCGCTGCCGGTGCCGCCGATGTCGGTGACTTTGCCGCTGAAGTCGCCGCCGAAGATAACGTAGCTGGTGCCGGCGTTGGTGGCGGAGTCGTCGGCCTGATGCTCGCCGACGATCAAGTCGTCGAAACCATCGCCGTTGACGTCGCCCGCGGCGCTGACGAGGCCACCGTAGTAGTTCTGCCCCTCAACGCCGGTGATGACGATGCCGTTCGAGCCGTCGAGGGTGGAAAGGTCGATGCTGCCCGAAGAGCCGATCGAAGTGCTGCCAAAGAGCACGTACTGATCGCCCGTGGCCCCATCCCTGACGCTGCCCTCGAGCTTGTAGGTGCCGATGATAACGTCGTCGATACCGTCGCCGTTGACGTCGCCGGCATGGCTGACGCTGCCGCCAAGGAAATCAGAGGCGAAAAGGCCCGTGACCTTGAAGCCGGTGGTGCCGTTGAGGTTGGAAACCGAGATGGTGCCGTCGGTGGAGCCATTGGCAGCGTCCAGGCTGCTGAGGTTCGAGGTGCCGCCGAAGACGAAATAGGCCTCGCCAACATCGGTAACGGTCGATGGGTCGGCCCGGGGAGCGCCCAGGACGAAATCGGCGATGCCATCGCCGTTGATGTCACCGGCGCCGGAGACCGAGGAGCCCAATCGGCCGTCGTTATCGCTGCCTTCGATTCGGTAGCCGCGGCTGCCGTTCAGGTTGGTGACCTCGATCTTGCCGTCCGTGGTGCCGTCGGCGGCATCCAGTGCCGCCAAATTGGCGCTACCGCCGAAGACGAGGTAAGCCTCCCCCTCGGTCGCGGAGACGGGATCGGCCAGTCTGGCGCCGATCAGGAGATCGTCGATGCCGTCGCCGTTGACATCGCCGGCATTGCTGACGGAACCGCCGTCGTTTCGGGATCGAAATCGGGCGTGAAGAAAGGCGTATCGCCGCCCGACGACGAGGTCGCCGAGGAGGGCGTGAAAGTGGCGTCGTTGACCTTCGACTGGTCGATGGCTTGGGCTATCTGCAGCGTCGCCCCGCCCTTGGTATAGACGTCATAGGTGAGGCCGCCGATGAGCGTCGAAGTGCCCTGGGTCCAGCCCGTTTCCGTGGTCACGGAATCGCCCGCGTTGCCGTCCACCCGGAGCGTCGAGTTACTGTTCAGCGCCGTCACGTCGGTGGTCGTCAGCAACAGCGAATTGTTGCCCGAACCCGTCAGATCGATGATCTCGATACCGCCGATTTCGCCGTTGGGTATGGCCGGCAAATCGACCGTGATGCCGGCCCCGTCGACGCGCAGCGTGTCGTTGCCGCTGCCGCCGAAGGTGCCGAAGCGGCCGGCCGGGTCGAACACCAGCACGTCGTCACCGCTGCCGCCATCCATGAAGTCGAAGCCCGCCCCGCCATCGAGCAGGTCGTCGTCCTC
>JASLXG010000149.1 GCA_030740435.1 Alphaproteobacteria bacterium
TTGGTCGAGAACTATTTCGCCAAGATCAAGGAATTCCGGGGCATTGCTACGCGCTACGACAAAACCGACACAAGCTATGCCGCAAACTTGAGCCTCGTCGCCACCATCATTGATTTGCGTTAATTGTCAACGGACCCTAGAGCAGCGCCCGGTTAGATTTACCCATTCTGATACCCTGCGGCGGGTCCTTTTGATCCGAGGCGGCGTCGGCGGGCTTGCGTGTAGTCCCACTACACGCTGAGCCCACCTCCTACCCTCGGAGCAAAATGCCTCCGTCAGAATGGGTAAATCTAACCGGGCGATGCTCTAGGGCGTGACGTTGAACGACAGCAGCACGAGATTGCCGTCGGCCAAAACATATGCGACGCGCGGCGTCGGATCGATCTCGCTGGCAAACACGACGATTTCGGAAGCGATTTCGGTTTCGTGGTCGACTCGTGCCAGTTCGGCGAAGCGACGGGCAAAACTGACGATGCGCAGGCTGCGCCTGTGGCTCGCCGGCACCAACAGGTCATCGACGCTGTCGCCGTTGACGTCGAGGATGGCGGCCATGCCGAGCTGGCGCGAGCCCATGGCGTGGTTGGAAAAGCCGCCTTGCCGCGCCACCGGCCTGAGCAGCCCGGCTTCGAGACGGTAGAGCGTGAGTTCGCCGCCGATGTGGGGCGTCACCACGGCTGCCACCTCGATGCGTCCGTCGCCGTCGAAGTCGCCGGCGCCTATGGGATTGAGCCAGCGCCGGGGCCGGCCGATGGGCGGCGACTGGCCCAGCAGCCTGAGGCCGCCGACGCCCACCGTGTAGGCCGCCAGGGCGGCGCCGCGCGCCAGGTAGGAGCGCACCACGACGAGGTCGTCCTGGCCGTTGCCGTCGACGTCGAGCAGCCTGGGCGCCAGGTCCTCGAAGACTGAGCTCGGACCCAGCACGGTCTCCAGCCGGCGGCCGTCGGCCAGTTCCACCATCAGGCCGCCGGCCTCGATGGCATCGCCCAGCACACCGTGGTCGTAGCGCCCCGTGGGCCGGCTCAGCCAGGCCGCGCGGATGCGGCCCGGGCCCTGGCTGACGCTGCCCTGGGGCAGCATGCCGGGGCGCCCGGGCGCTGGGGCGCGGGGCTGGTCCTGGCTTTCGAAGGAGATTTTTCCCTGGTCGAGACGCAGCCGGGCCCAGCCGGCGCCCCCGTCGCCAGCCCTGCCGATCAGCGCCAGCCCGTCAAGATCGCTTTCCAGGCCGGCGACGGCAAAAGGCAGCGGCGCGCTCTCCTGCTTGAGCTGCAATTCAGCGCCCGCCGCCGGCAGTGCCAGCAGCCCCAGCAGCAGCGCCGCCAGCGCCTTTTCGTGCTGTCTCAATTTAGGGCTTCACTGCTGTGCTTTGGGGTTGGCCGGGCTCGACCGTCATCACCGTCCGCGGGCCGCAATGCGTCAACACCGCCAACAAGTCAGCCGACGCCAGGGCGACGCAGCCCTCGGTGGGGCCCCAATCGGGGCGGGCGACATGCAGGAAGATGGCGCTGCCCAGGCCCGGCACCACGGGATCGTCGTTGAAACCCAGCACCACGATGACATCGTAAAGCCCGTCTTCGCGCCAGAGTTCCTCGCAGCTTGCCGCGTAGGGCAGCCTCACCTGGCAATTGTAGGCCCCATCGTCGGCAGCGTCGCACCAGCCGTCTTGGGGGCTGAGCGGGACGGCTGCCAGGCCGCCGGCCGGAGCGGCCAGGCGGTCGGGCCGGTAGAGCAGCCGGCGCAGCGGCCAGGTGCCGGCCGGCGTGATGCCGTCGCCCTCACGCTTTTTCGTGGCTATGCCGCCGCGTCCCAGCGCACAGCGATAGCGCCGGCCGGCGCACTCCAGCACCTCGTCTCGAACCAGGATCATCGACGGAGTTTAGCGCCTGGTGTGGGCTGTTGCTACGCGCCGCCCGCCTGGGGGGCGGCAAAAAGGCCGCGCAGACGCTGGTTGCTGCGGTAGGCCTCGTGGCCTTCATGGAGGCGCGGCCCGGGACCGGCGGCGGCCACAGGGGCGGCCACAGGGGCGGCCGGAAGGGCAGCCGGTGGCGCCGCCACGGGCGCGGCCGGCTGGCGCAGGTTGGGCAGGTAGGAGACGAAACTCGGCGCCCGGCCTGGGGGCGGCAGGGCCGAGGTGGTGATGCTTTCGGCCCCGGCCGTGGCCCCGGCCGGAGCACCATTCAAGGCCTGGGAGCGGCGCAACCGCGCCAGGCGCTCGGCGATGACACGCGGGTCCTCGCCGGTCAGCTTGGCCAGGCGGGCCGCCTTGGCCAGGTCGTCGTTGACGTAGCTGGCAGCCGATGGTGCGCCGCCGGCCAGGGCGGCGACGGCCTGGCCGGACTGCTTGGCGCTGCCGGGGCCGCCGGGGGCGCTTTGGGCGCGGCGCAGGTGGGCCAGGCGCTCGGCAATAATCCGCGGGTCGTCGCCGGTCAGCTTGGCCAGGCGGGCCGCCTTGGCCAGGTCGTCCTCGGAATAGACGGCGGCCGGAGCGGCTGCCGGAGCGGGCGCGGCAGCAGCCTGAGCAGGCGCTGGCGGGGGTGTCTTGGCAGCCACTGCGACGGCGGTGGAACCGCCCGTGGCGGTCGGCGGCTGGGCCGGATCGGCATCGGGCCAAGCGCCGGCCACGGTCGTCGGGCTGGTGGCATCGCCGTTGTTGATGGCCCGGGCCAGGGCCGTGGTGGCGCTGCTGTCGCTGTCGAGCAGCGCGATCAGATGGCCGCCCAGGTCGCTGCCGGTGGTCTCGTCGACCGCCGTGTTGATCAGGGCCGCGACCAGGCCGAGCGGCCCGCCATAGAGACCGCCGCCCAGCATACGCGAGGCCGGGGCGATGTCGTCGCCGGTGACGGCACGGTAGAGCGAGGACAGGATGGGCACGTGCTGCAGCGGATTGACCAGATCGACCAGGTCGCCAAAGGTGAAGCCGTCCTCGCCCCAGAGGCCCGTTTCGGCACCGTCCGGGGTGTCGTCGAGACTGGCGAAGGCATCGGGGGCGTTGTTGGCGGCGTGGGCGAAGACATCGGTCTCGGCCGGAAAGACGTAGCTGGTGCTGGCGGGGTCGACGGTCATGGCGCTCCTCGGGTTTTGGTGCGCAATCCCCGCGCCAAGAATTTTTGTGTAATATCAATGGATTAAGATTGCTTCAGGAGGGCAGAAAGTCCCTTTCCGGCAAGTTCTTCCGCCCCACCCGGCAAAGCCGGTGGCGGGCCGCTTTTTCGGCCTTTACAGCAGATGCCCCGAACGCTGGCGTTTGGTGGCCAGGTAGCGTTCGTTGTGGGCGTTGGCGGGAAAGGCGTGGGACACGCGTTCGCTGACTTCGATGCCGAAATTCTCCAGGCCCAAGACCTTTTGCGGGTTGTTGGTGAGCAGGCGCACGCGTTCGTACCCCAGCCCGCGCAGCATTTCGGCAGCCGCCAAAAAGAGCCGCTCGTCGGCCTCGAAACCGAGCCTCAGGTTCGCCTCGACGGTATCATAACCCTGATCCTGCAGGCGGTAGGCGCGCAGCTTGTTGACCAGCCCGATGCCGCGGCCTTCCTGCGGCAGGTAGAGCAGAACACCGCCCTCCTTGGCCAAGGCCTCGAGGGCACCGCGCAACTGCTGGCCACAATCGCAGCGCAGCGATTCCAGCAGATCGCCGGTAAAGCATTCGGAATGCAGCCTGACCAGCACCGGCTGGTCGCGCGGCGGCTCGCCGACCACGATGGCCAGGTGCTCGGCGCCGCCGTCGGGCGGCCGGAAGGCCACCACGCGGCAGTCCTCGGCCGCTGCCAACGGCACCCGGGCCGAGCTCACCTGGCGCAGCGCCCGGGCCGTGCCCGCCTCGTAGGCCTCGATCTCTCCGGCCGCCACCGCCAGCAGATCGTGCTGCACCAGCCAGGCCGGGTCGACCTTGTCGAGCGGCACCAGCAGCGCCGCCGGCAGCAGTCTCGCCAGCTTGATCAGCGCGATCGCCGCCAGCGCCGTCGCCGGGGTCCGGCGGATCACCTTGAAGGGGCCGCGCAAGGGGTGGTCGAGATCGGCGGCGGGATCGGCCAGGGCGCTGACCAGGGCGGCATCGAAGCGCGGCTCGTACTCGACCAGCACCACCGGCGCCACCTGCGGCCTGATTTTCAGCACCTGGGCCCGTTCGGCGGTCAACGCCAGTTGCACCTCGCCCAGCCGGGTCAGTTCGGCCAGGCCCTCTTCGCTGGCCTGTTCAGCCGCCAGCACCACGTAAGGCTGGTCGCCGCCGACCACCACGGCCAGTCCGCGCCTGAGTTCACCGACGGCGCGCTCGACCGCACGGCGGCCGCGCCGGCCGCGGCCCGCTTGCGGGTCATCGCTGGCTGTCCTTGGCATGCTTCGTCCTGTGTCCTTTTCGGCGCTCAATAAACGCTCTCTGGCGTCTGGCCGCAAGAAAAAGAGCGCCCCTTGCCCGGGTACTCGCCAGGAGACACAATCCGCTCCAGTCAAGGGGACGAAACATGCTCTATCGCGATTACGATCAAGCCGGGCTCGACGCCCAATATAACATGCGCCTGCAAAATCCCGACTTTCAGGACCATTTAGACGCCTGGGCCGAACGCAACGCCGCCACGCGAGGGCGCCTGGATGCCCGTCTCGACCTGGCTTATGGCTCCTCGATGGCGGAAACACTGGACGTATTCGTGCCGGCCGGCGCCTCAGATGCACCGCTTCACGTCTTCATCCACGGCGGTTACTGGCAGTCCCGCGACAAGCACGACTTTTCCTTCGTGGCCGACGGCCTGGTGGCCGCCGGGGCCATCGTCGTGGTGGTCAACTATGCCCTGGCGCCCACGGTCGGGATGGACGAGATCGTGCGCCAGAACCGGGCCGCCGTAGCCTGGACCCGGCGCCACGCCGGCGACTTCGGCGGCGATGAAGAACGCCTTTACGTCTCGGGTCATTCCGCCGGCGGCCACCTGACGGCGATGCTGCTGGCCACCGACTGGCCCGCCTTCGATGGTCTACCGGCTGACACCGTCAAGGGTGGCCTGGCCATCAGCGGTCTTTACGATCTCGAAGCCATCCGGCTTTGCTATCTCAACGAGGTGCTGGGCATGGACGCCGCCGCGGCCGCCCGCCTCAGCCCCCTCGACATGGCGCCGGGCAGCGGCGCGTGCATCGTCGCCGTGGGCGGCGGCGAGACGGACGAGTTCCTGCGCCAATCATCGAGCTTCGCCGAGCGCTGGCGCCAGGCCGGCGCCACGCTGGAGGAATTGGTGCCGCCGGGCCACAACCATTTCACCATCATGAACCTGCTGGCCGACAACGACGGCACGTTATGTGCCGCGGCTTGCCGCCAGATGGGCCTCACCGGATGAGCTCAGATCGCCCCGGCGCGTCAGTTGTAAGTGCTTGAAATTTGTAGCAGTATCGGGTTACGAGGGGGCACGAAGCCAAGTCTCGGAAGGGCGCGATGACAGCGGCCAAGAACGTTTTGCTGGTTGACGACGACGAGGCCCTGCGCCAGTCGCTGGCCGAGCAGTTGGATCTGCACGAGGAATTCGTTTGCGCCCAGGCGGCCACCGGCGGCGAGGGGCTGGAGTTGGCCAAGAGCGAGCACTACGACCTGATCCTGCTCGACGTCGGCCTGCCCGACCTCGACGGCCGCGAGGTCTGCCGCATGATGCGGCGGGGCGGCGTGCGGGCCCCGATCATCATGCTGACGGGATCCGATTCCGACGCCGATACCATCCTGGGGCTGGAATCGGGGGCCAACGATTACATCACCAAGCCTTTCCGGCTGGGCGTCCTGGTGGCCCGCATGCGGGCCCAGTTGCGCCAGCACGAGCGGTCCGAGGACGCCGTCTTCACCATCGGCCCCTATTCCTTCCGGCCGGCCGCCAAGCTGCTCGTCGACGTCGACGTCGACAATGACGGTGCTGGAGGCCGGGGCAAGGTACGGCTGACCGAGAAGGAAACCGCCATCCTCAAGTACCTCTACCGCACCGGCCCCAAGGTGGTGGCCCGCGATACCCTGCTGGCCGAGGTCTGGGGCTACAACGCCGGCGTCACCACCCACACCCTGGAGACCCATATTTATCGCCTGCGCCAGAAGATCGAGCGCAATCCTTCCGAGGCCGTGCTGCTGGTAACCGAACCCGGCGGCTACCGCCTGGTGCCCTGAGCGGCGGACTTAGGCCTTTCACGGCCTATATCTCTGGGGCAGAATGCAAACCGGTCGGTCTCGCAGACCTCGCACAAGGGGGGCCTTTTGACCTCATCGCAGGAATTTTCCGTGCGCTTCTGGGGCGTTCGAGGAAGCGTGGCGTGTTTCGATCCCTCGATAACGCGCTACGGCGGCAATACCTCGTCGCTCGAGGTTTGGTGTGGCGATCAGGTATTGCTGCTCGATGCCGGCACCGGCATGCGCTATCTCGGCCAGGGGCTGGACCAGTCCAAGCCCATCGAGGCCGACGTCTTCCTCACCCACACCCACTTCGACCACGTCTGCGGCCTGCCCTTCTTCGGCCCCTTCTTCAACCCGGCCAACCATTTCAAGGTCTGGGCCGGCCACTTGGTGCCCGAGCACACCATCCAGCAGGTGATCTCGGACATGATGATCGCGCCGCTGTTTCCGGTGCCGCCGGAGATCTTCGCCGCCAATGTCGAGTTTTGCGACTTCAAGGCCGGTGAGACCATGGAACCCAGGCCCGGCATCACCTTGAAGACCTTGCCGCTCAACCATCCCAACCGGGCCACCGGCTACCGCGTCGAGTTCGCCGGGCGCTCATTCTGTTACGTCACCGACACCGAGCACGTGCAGGGCGAAACCGACGAGAACATCCTGGAATTCATCAAGGACGCCGACGTCGTCGCCTACGACGGCATGTACACCGACGACGAATTCCCCAAGTTCATCTCCTTCGGCCACTCGACCTGGCAGGAGGGGCTCAGGCTGTGCCAGGCCGCGGAGGTAAAAAAGTACGTGCTGTTTCACCACGAACCCAACCACGACGACGACTTCCTCGATGCCATCGGCGAAGAACTCGAGCGCCTGGCCCCGGGCTCGGTAGTCGCCCGCGAGGGGCTGGTGCTCGAGATTTGAGCCGGCCATGAGGGGGCGCCGCCTGGCGCTCGGGCTGGCCACCCTGCTGGGCATCCGGCGCCAGGGCTTTTTCATTCCCTATCGCTATGCCGACCAATTGCCCGCGCCCGGCCGGCTGCCGCCCTACGCCGCCATGGCGGCGAGGCTGGCCCGGTGCAGCCCGGCCATGACCCAGGTACTCGACTGGATCAACGGCTATGCTGCCGATCTCGCGGCCATCGGCGGCCAGCCGCCGCCGGCACCACGTTGGGACCAGGACTGGTTCCCCCGCCTCGACGCCGCCGCCGCCTACGCCCTGGTGCGCCAGCTGCGGCCCGGGCGCATCGTCGAGGTGGGCTCGGGCCATTCCAGCCGCTTCCTGGCCCGGGCCATCGCCGACCAGGGCCTGGCGACGCGGCACCTCGCCATCGACCCGGCGCCGCGGGCGGTGCTGCGGGGACTGGAAATCGAGCTTTTGCGCTCCACCTTGCAAGACGCCGGTCTGGCGCCCTTCGAGGCGCTCGAGCCCGGCGATTTCCTGGTCGTCGATTCGAGCCACATTCTGATGCCGGGCAGCGACGTCGATGCGCTGCTGGGCCGCATCCTGCCGCTGCTGCCGGCTGGCGTCGTGCTTCATTTCCATGACGTCTTTTTGCCCGACGACTATCCCGCCGACTGGGCCTGGCGGGGCTATAACGAACAAAACGCCGTGGCGCCGCTGATGGCGGCCCATGAGGTGCTGTTCGCCAGTCATTTTGCGCTGGGCCACTTGGCCGCCGCCGAACGGCCGGCGATTAGCGGCCTGGAGCTGGTGCCAGGCGCCTTTGAGAGCAGCCTCTGGCTGCGGCTCCGGGGCGCCCCCTCATGACCGGCCGGCTCAGCCATTTTCTGTTCGGCCCCCAGCTTGCCGGCCAGCCTCCCGAACGCGTGCTCCAGGCCATCGCGGCGGCCCGCGGCCAGAGCGAGATCCTGATCGGCTGGGTACAGCTCGGCGTCGTGGCCGCCTTCGGCACGCTCTATGCCCTGGCGCCCAAGACCTTCGAGCCCGACGCCGAGTTCGTGCCGGTACCCTGGGCGCTGGGCCTCTATCTGGGATTCACGCTGCTGCGCTTGGCGTTGGCTTATCGCCGTACCCTGCCGGGCTGGTTCCTGGCGCTCTCGGTAATCATCGACATGGCCTTGCTGATGGGCCTGATCTGGAGCTTCCACATCCAGTACATGCAGCCGGCGGCGATCTTCCTCAAGGCGCCGACGCTGCTTTACGTTTTCATTTTCATAGCGCTCCGGGCGCTGCGTTTCGAGCCCGGCCTGGTGCTGCTGGCCGGTGCCGCCGGGGCAGTGGGCTGGCTCGGGCTGGTGCTGGCGGTGCTAGGGAGCGGCAGCGAGGTGACGCGGGATTACGTCCATTACCTGACCTCGAATAGCGTGCTGGTGGGCGCCGAGTTCGACAAGGTGATCTCGATCGCCGCCGTGACACTGATCCTGGCGCTGGCCATCGAGCGTGCCAACCGGTTGTTGGCCCGGGCCGCCAGCCAACAGGCGGCGGCCGCGGACTTGTCGCGCTTTTTCGCCCCCGACGTGGCGCGCCAGATCACCGAGGCCGAGGAACGCATCGAGCCGGGCCACGGCAGCGAGCTCGAGATCGCCGTCTTGATGATCGACATCCGCGGCTTCACGGCGTTCTCCGCCGCCGCCGCCGCGGCGGACGACGTGATGGCGCTGCTGGCCGAATACCAGCGCCGCTTGGCACCGGTCATCCGGCGCCACCAGGGAAGCATCGACAAGTTCCTGGGCGACGGCATCATGGCCACTTTCGGGGCCGCGCCGCGCACCGACGCTTACGCCGCCGACGCCGTGCGGGCGGTCGACGAGCTGCTGGCGGTGGCCGCCGACTGGCAGGCCGAGCGCGCCGCGTTGGGCCACCCGCCCTTGGGCATCAACGCCGCCCTGGCCGTGGGGCCGGTGATCTTCGGCGCCGTCGGCGACGAGCGCCGGCTGGAGTACACCGTCATCGGCGAGCCGGTGAACCTGGCGGCCAAGCTCGAGAAACACAACAAGACCGCCAGCGTGAGGGCGCTGACGACCAAGAATTCGTATGCCCAGGCCCAGGCCCAAGGGTATCGGCCACCGGCCGCCAAGGCGGAACTTCCGGGCAGCACCATCGAAGGCTTGACCGAGCCCGTCGATTTGATCGTCCTGGGCGATTAGGGATACTGCGCCTATCATAGCCCGACCCCGTTCCGTACCAGCAAGGAGCCCCCCCGTGAGTTATGCCAATGTCGAAATCGAATCCCGCGGCACTGTCGCCATCGTGCGCTTCGACCGCAAGCAGAACCTCAACGCCTTCAACCAGGAACTGATCCTCGAGCTCACCGACGTGGCGCGGAGCTTCCAGGACGACACCGAGACCAGGGCCATCGTGCTCTCGGGCGCCGCCGACGGCTTTTCCGCCGGAGCCGATCTGCGCGACGCCAAGAGCTGGGAGAAGCTCGACAACGACGTGGCGCTGCGCCAGCGCTTCTACCGCGGCGTCAAGCTTTGCAAGGCCTGGGAAGAGTTGCCCCAGATCACCGTGGCGGCCATGGAAAAGTTGAGCGTCGGTGCCGGCGTGGCCCTGGCGCTGGCCTGCGACTGGCGGGTGCTGGCGCGTGACGCATTTTTGTATGTGCCCGAGGTTAAGATCGGCCTCAATCTGCAATGGAGCGCGCTGCCCCGCCTGATCACCCTGGTCGGCCCGGCCCGGGCCAAGCGCATCGTTATTCTCTGTGAGCGCATGGGCGCCGAACAGGCCCTCGACTGGGGCCTGGTGGACGAGTTGAGCGACCCCGGCGCCAGCACCGAAGGCGCGCTCGCCCTGGCCGAGGCGGCCGCCAGCATGCCCCACGCCACCGTCTGCATGATCAAGGAGGCGGTCAACGCCACGGCCAACGCGCTCAATCACGTCTCGGCCTACGCCGACGCCGACCTGAGTCAGTTGACGGCCGGCTTCCAGGACGCCATCCAGGCCCGCGAAACCTTTGCCGACTGACACGAAAGGAACCGCAAAATGCGTCTTGCCTCATTCATCAAGGACGACACCGCTTCCTACGGCATCGTCAGAGACGACGGCATCGTCGATGCCGGGCGGCGGCTGGGAGCGAACCTGCCGACGCTGCGCCAAGCCCTCGGGGACCTCGACCAAGTGCCCGCGCTGGCCGGCGAGGCCGCCGACTTCGCCCTCGCCGACGTCCAACTCCTGCCGCCGATCCCCGACCCCCACAGGCTGCTGTGCATCGGCGTCAACTACCGTAAGCACGTCGAGGAAGTGGGCCACGAGGTGCCGGACTATCCTTCCATCTTCGCCCGTTGCCTCGACAGCATCGTCGGCCACGGCGCCGACCTGGTGCGCCCGACAGCCTCCAGGCAATACGATTTCGAGGGCGAATTCGCCATCGTCATAGGCAGCGGCGGGCGCCACATCCCGGCCGAAAAGGCCTACGACCATGTGGCCGGCTATACCTGCTTCCTCGACGGCTCGATCCGCGACTTCCAGTTCCACACGCCGACCCCCCACGCCAGCAAGAACTTCTGGCGCTCGGGCGCCTGCGGCCCCTGGATGGTAACCCGCGAGGCCATGCCCGAACCGCCTGAGCTCACCCTGACGACGCGCCTCAATGGCGAAGTGATGCAGCAAAGCGGCGTCGCCGACCTGATCTTCGACGTGCCGGAACTGATCGCCTATCTTTCCACCGTGGCGCCCCTCTACCCCGGCGACATCATCAGCACCGGAACCCCCAGCGGCGTCGGCCTGGCCCTCGACCCACAGGTCTGGATGAAGGCCGGCGACACCATCGAGGTCGAGATCACTGGCATCGGAACCTTGAAGAACTGCGTGGTCGACGAGGCGGATTTGGCCTGATTGGCGGCTAAAGCGCCGCACTCGGCCGCGCACTCACCGCTTCATACCAGCGCTGGGCGTTGGCGGCACCGTCGGGGATGCCCATCTTGAGCCAGCGGGCGAAGTCGACCACCACCAAGAGGTCGATATCGGCCACCGAGAAACTGTCGCCGGCGACGAAGGGTTTTGTTCCGATCATGTCGTCGACGGTATCCAGGAAGCGCTCTACCCGCAGCCTGCCGCGCTCGGCCAGTTCGGGGATTTGTTGGTAGCCGTGGGGGCCCGTCAGCGCCCGCCCCGCCATGGGCTTGGCGACGTTGCGCAAGGCCTCGCCCATGGCCGCCATGCCGTCCGTCTCGATGCGCCACTGCCAGTTGGCGATCAGGCCTTTTTCCAGGGGCGTGCTGCCCATCAGCGGCGGTTCCGGGTGCGCCGCCTCGAGGTAGTGCCAGATGGCCACCGTGTTGGTAAGCGTGGTGCCGTCGTCGAGCACCAGTACCGGCAGCGTGCAATAGGGGTTGATGGCCTGGAACTCGGGCGCCATCTGCTCACCGTCGCGGATGCTGATTTCCACCGTCTCGGTGTCCAAACCCTTCTCGGCGATGAAGATGCGGGCGCGGCGCGGCGAGGGGGCGGTACTGCAGTCATAGAATTTCATGGTTCCGATCTCCTTCTCAAATCCCGCCGTTCTCATCGGGCTTGGGCTTGGGCACCTCGGCCTGGCCGGCGGCGATGACCTCTCGGCGGATGCGCCGGGTACGAATAAAGAGCTTTTCCAGCACCTCGCCCTCGCCCCAGCGGATGGCGCGCTGCAGCGCCGCCAGGTCCTCGTTGAAGCGGCCCAGCACCTCCAGCACGGCGTCCTTGTTGTTGACGAAGACGTCGCGCCACATGACCGGGTCCGAGGCGGCGATGCGGGTGAAGTCGTGAAAGCCACCGCCGGCGTACTTGACCACCTCGGAGCCCGAGACCGAGCCCAGGTCATCGGCCGTGCCGACGATGTTGTAGGCGATCAGGTGGGGCAGGTGCGAGGTTACCGCCAGCACCAGGTCGTGGTGCTTGGCGTCCATGATCTCGACGTTGGAGCCGGCCCGGCGCCAGAATTCGGCGACCTTGTCCACCGCCGCTTCGTCGCAGCCCGGCGTCGGCGTCAGGATGCACCAGTGATTCTCGAAAAGCGAGGCAAACCCCGCCTCGGGCCCGGAATGTTCGGTGCCGGCCACCGGGTGGGCGGGCACGAAATGCACGCCTTCGGGCATGTGCGGCGCCACGGCGTCGATTACGGCCTGCTTGACCGAACCCACGTCGCTGACGATGGCACCGGCTGCCAGGCCGGGCGCCAATTGCCGGGCGATATCGCCGCAAACGCCTACGGGCGTGCAGATGACCACCAGATCGGCGCCGGCCGCGGCTTGGGCCGGATCGTCGCTGGTGCTGTCGACGATGCCGAGCTCGGTTACCGTGTCCAGCGACGCCTGGCTTTTGGCGCAGCCCACGACATGGCCGGCCAGGCCATCGCGCTTGATCAGCCGGGCCAAGGAGGAGCCGATCAGGCCGACGCCGATCAGGGCGACGCGTTCAAACAGCGGCACCGGCGAGGCGGGATCGCTCACCGGCTTAATCCGGGTTGCTGGCCGGGTAGCTGGCCAGCGCCTCGAGCACGGCCCGGGTTTCTTCCTCCGAGCCCACCGAGACGCGCAGGAAATCGCCCAGCCCGTAGCCCCCCATGCCGCGCACCAGCACGCCGCGGCCGATCAGGTGGCGGTTGAGGTCGTCGGCGGCGCCGCCGTCACGGCTGCCCACCATGACGAAGTTGGCGACGCTGGGGATGACGCGAAAGCCCAGCGCCTTGGCCTCGTTTTCCAGCCAGGGCCGCCACTGGTCGTTGTGCCGCCGGGCACGTTCGAGGAATTCCTGATCGCCGAGCGCCGCGATGCCGGCGGCCTGGGCCGGCGCCGTGACGTTGAAGGGCCCGCGCACCCGGTTAAGCACGTCGATCACCGCCGCCGGGCCGTAACACCAGCCCAGCCTCAGCGCCGCCAGGCCGTAGGCCTTGGAGAAGGTCCGCGTCATGACCACATTCTCGGCCGCCCCGACCAACTCCAGGCCGGCGCTGTAATCCTCGGCGCCGACGAACTCGGCATAGGCCGAATCGACAACGAACAGCACGTTGCTCGGCAGGCCGGCGTGCAGCCGGCGCACCTCGTCGGCCGTGATGTAGGTGCCGGTGCAGTTGGGATTGGAAAGAAAAACAATGCGGGTGCGTTCGTTGACCATCTCCAGCAGGGCGTCGACGTCGGCGGTATAGTCTTGCTCGGGCGCCGTCAGCGGCGTCGCCCCGACGCCCAGAGCGGCGATCTTGTAGACCACGAAGCCATGCCGGCTGTAGAGCACCTCGTCGCCCGGGCCGGCGTAGGCCGACACCAAAAGCCCCAGCAACTCGTCCGAGCCGTCGCCGCAGACGATGCGCTCGGCCGCGATGCCGAAGTGCGCCGCCAGCGCCTGGCGCAGCGCCACGGCGCCGCCGTCGGGATAGCGGTGCAGCTCTCCGGCCAGGGCCTGGTAGGCCTCGATGGCGGCCGGGCTGGCCCCCAGCGCCGCCTCGTTGGAGGAGAGCTTGTAGCTGCGGTTGAGGCCGGGCACCTGGGATGAGCCCGGCACGTAAGCCGCGATATCGAGAATGCCCGGGCCCGGCGCCGGCGGCCCGGGATCGCTATCGGCTTCGGGATCTGGGGCACCTGCCTCGGTGCCCCCGCTCTGGTTTTGCGTCACGGCTATTCCTCGTTGCGGTAGGGGACGGCGTAGCCGCCCAGCGACACCATGCGGTCGATGCTGCCGTCGCTGGCTTCCAGGAAGTCGGCGACGCGGGCGTCGTCCTTGGCCACGAAATCGTCGATCTCGATCAGGTAAAGTGCCTCGGGCTGGTCGCTGTCGCGTTCGCTGACGGCCAGGGCACCGCCTTCGAGCCCGATCGAGGTCAGTTGTTCGACTAGCCTGGCACGGCTGACCGGGGTCTCGGTGGCCAACACCAGCAGGCTGCGGTCCTGGCCCGTCTGCTGGCGGTCGAGGGGGGCGACGACGAAGGCACCGAGATCCTCGAAGCGGCTCGAGCGGTTCTCGACGAAGGGCAGCTTGGCGATGATGCGGGGTGCCTTGGGGGCGTCGGCGGCAAGTTGCTGCCACCAGGGCGCGGGATCGTCCTCCTGGGGCAGCGGCAGCACCGCCACGGTGCCCTCGCCCTCGGTCACGGCACGCAACACGACGGTGGGCGAGCGGTGCAGCGTCATGGCGGCGTCGGTGCCGAAGTGGGCCCGCGCCAGATCCCAGTAGCCGACCGACTTTTCGGGCGCGCAGACCGCCACCTCGAGCGGCCCCTGCAGGCGCACGAAGGCGCTCATCAAGCCACGCCACAGATCGGCCACCACGATGGCCGGCAGAACGCCGCGATGGCGGTCCAAAAGCCGGCGCAGCACCTCGGCCTCGCGGCCCGGATGCATGGCGCTCCCCCGGTCGCGCTCTGGCGGCTTGGCGGCGAGGATCTCGGTCGCCAACTCGCTACGCTCGATCAGGAGGTCGTGAACGGCATCGTCGATCGCGTCGATGCGACGGCGAAGATCGTCGAGCGCCTTTGATTTGCTGCTCATCCAGGTCGGTCCGGCGTGCGGAAATTAGGGCCCATAGTCATAGTCTCCCGAGGCGTCAAAAGCAAAGAAAACGTTGACTTTCCGGGACCTTGAACCTGGTACCCGCTTGCGCAAAAGAATGATGCCTCTGATGGCTTTGCCGGTGCCAGCGGTGGTGACGGTGGTGGTGGCGGCGGTAGCCGCTGAAACTTGCCGCCCCATTCGGCAGCGGCGCCAATCCCCACGGCCCCTTGTCCCAAAGCAGGACGTGACCGGAGGGGAAATGCCGCCACTGTATTGCTGGGCACGGGGCGCGTTGCTACAGTCGCTCGAACGCAGGTTCGCAAGGGTGGCGGCGCGGCATGTCCTGGATCGAACTCAACGGCCGCTCTTACCATCGCCCCGCCGCGCCCACCGTCGTGGTTTGCCTCGACGGTAGCGAGCCCGGATACATCGAAGCCGCCGTGGCGGCGGATCTCGCGCCCTTCTTCACGGCCCTGGCGAAACGCGGCACCGAGGCCTTGGCCCAGGGCGTGATGCCCAGCTTCACCAATCCCAACAATCTCTCCATCGTCACGGGCGCGCCGCCCGACCGGCACGGTATCTCGGGCAACTATTTCCTCGATCCCGAAAGCGGCGAAGAGGTCATGATGAACGACCCCCGGTTTTTGCGCGCGCCGACGATCTTCGCCGCGGCGCAAGCCGCGGGGGCGACGCTGGCCACCGTCACCGCCAAGGACAAGCTCAGGGGGCTTTTGGCCCACGGCCTCGAGCCGGGGCCCGATGCCGTCTGCTTTTCGGCCGAGAAGGCCGACCAGGCGACCCTCGATTTCGTCGGCCAGCCCTTGCCCGATGTCTACAGCGCCGAGCTCTCGGAGTTCGTCCTGGCCGCCGGGGTGGCGCTGATGCGAGAACGCCGGCCCGAGCTGATGTACCTCTCGACCACCGACTACATTCAGCACAAGCACGCCCCCGGCAGCCCCGAGGCCAACGATTTCTACGCCATGCTGGACCATTACCTGGGTGAGCTCGACGCCCTGGGCGCCGTCATCGCCGTGACCGCCGACCACGGCATGAAGCCGAAGCACGACGAACGGGGCCGGCCCGACGTCATCTATCTGGCGGAGGAGCTGGACCAACGCCTGGGCGCCGGGCGGAGCCGGGTGATCCTGCCCATCACCGATCCCTACGTGGTGCACCATGGCGCCCTGGGCTCCTATGCCGTGGTCTACCTCGAAAACGCCGACGGGCCGGCGGTGGCCGATTTCTTGTCGCAGCTTATGGGCATCGATCTGGTGCTTGAGCGCGAGAGGGCGGCGGCACGTTTCGAGTTGCCGCCGGACCGCTTGGGCGATCTGGTCGTGATCTCGGCCGCCGGCAAGGTCTTGGGCACGCGTGAGCGCGACCACGACCTCTCGGGCCTAGATGTTCCGCTGCGCTCGCACGGCGGCCTTTCGGAGCAAGCGGTACCGCTGCTGCTCAATCGGCCCTGCCATATTGCCGAACCCAACGAGCTCCGGAATTTCGACGCCTTCCACCTCGCGCTCAACTGCCTCCGGGAACCCAGACCATGACCGAGCAAGCTTTCCTCACCACCGTCGTCGGCTCCATGCCCAAGCCCACCTGGCTGCAGGAAAAACTGCCCCTCAATGCCGACAACAAACAGGTCCATGGCAAGGGCGCCGACTGGAGGCTGTCGGACGAGGACCTCGAGGCGGCCCAGGACGATGCCGTGCGGCTCACGCTGCACGACCAGGGCCGGGCCGGCATCGACATCGTCAGCGACGGCGAACAGCGTCGCAAATCCTACGTCACCTATGTCACCGGGCGGCTCGAGGGTTTCGACTACCAGACCACGGCCAAGAAATGGACGCGCAACCGCCGCCGCCTGGCCGAGGTCGGCCGCTGCACGGGCCCGGTAGAACGCCGCGCGCCCATCGTCGTCGACGACTTGCGATTTATCCTGGCCGAAACCGAACGGCCGACCAAGATCACGCTCCCTGGCCCCATGACCGTGGTCGATTCGACGGCTGATGAACACTACGGCGACGAACGCGAGTTCGCCCTGGCCGTGGCCGCGGCGCTCAACGCCGAAGCCCGCGAGCTCGACGCCCTGGGCGCCGCCGTCATCCAGTTTGACGAGCCGGTTTTCTCGCGCTACCCGGAAAAGGTGGCGGACTGGGGGATCGAAGTGCTGGACCGTTGCCTGGAAGGGGTCGACCAGGCCAAAACGGCGGTCCACATCTGCTACAGCTATCCCATGCCGGGTGTGCCCAGGCCCATCGTCGACAGCTACCCGGTGATCCTGGTCGAGCTCGAGAAATCCAAAATCGACCAGCTTTCGCTGGAGTTCGAAGCCTCCAAACTCGATCCCGAACTGCTGCGGCTCTGTCCCTCCAAGACGGTGATGTTCGGCTGCATCGACAATGGCACGGACGCCGTCGAAGCACCCGAGCAGATCGCCGAAAAGCTGCTGGCCGCCGCCCAGCACCTGCCGCCCGAGCAAATCCAGGCGGCGCCCGACTGCGGCCTGGTGCCGCTATCGATGGACGTGGCGCGGGCCAAATTGCGGGCCCTGGTGGCGGGAGCCGAATTGGCCCGGCAGCGCCTGGGTCGCTAGAGTGCGCCAGGATTGAGCCGGGCCGCCCGGCTGCCAGGCCCGGGCAATGGTTCTTGAGGAGTTGCGGCATGGATTTCGAGTTGACGGAAGAACAGCGCATGTTCCGCGACTCTGTGCGTGGGCTGGCCCAGCGTCACCTGGCGGCCGGTGCCCTGGAACGTGCGCATGCGCCGGGCTTCCCCTTCGATGTCGCCAAGCTGTTCGCGGCGCAGGGCTTGACCGGCATCACCATTGCCGAGGCCGACGGCGGCCAGGGTGGTTCGCTGATGGATGCCGTGCTGGCCATCGAACAGGTGGCCCTGGTTTGTCCCCGCAGTGCCGACGTCGTGCAGTCGGGCAACTTCGGCCCCTTTCGCACCTTCGCCGAATACGCCAGCCCCTGGCAGAAGCAGCGCTACTTCGCCAAGCTGCTGGCCGGCGAGGCCATTATCGCGCTGGGCATGACCGAGGCCGAAGCGGGCTCGGCGGTCACCGACCTCACCACCCGGGCGCGGCCCGACGGCGAGGGCTTTCGCGTCAGCGGCGGCAAAGTCTTCACCAGCAACTCGCCCGATGCCGATCTCTTTCTGGTTTACCTGCGCTTCGCCGAGGGCCTCGAGGGTATCGGCTCGGTGCTGCTGGAACGCGGCGCCGACGGCTTCGAGCTGGGCCAGCCGTCACGCTACATGAACGGCGAGACTTGGTGCGCGCTCTATTTCGACGAAGTCTACGTGCCGCCGGAAACCGTGCTGCTGGGGCCGGGTGGCTTCAAGCGGCAGATCGCCGGCTTCAACGCCGAGCGCATCGGCAACACCGCGCGTTCGCTGGCGCTGGGCCAGTTTGCCTTCGAACGGGCCCGCGAACACGCCATGACCCGCCAACAGTTCGGCCGGCCGCTGTGTGAGTTTCAGGGCATCCAATGGAAATTCGCCGACATGCAAATCAAGCTCGATGCCGGCCGGCTGTTGCTCTATCGGGCCGCCGTGAACGCCGACCGCGGCCTGCCTTTGGTCCAGGAAACCAGCATCGCCAAGGCCTTCTGCAACCAGGCCGGTTTCGAGCTCTGCAACGAGGCCATGCAGATCATGGGCGGCACCGGTTATTCCCAGGAATCGCTGGTCGAATACTGCTTTCGCAAATCGCGGGGCTGGCAAATCGCCGGCGGCTCCAGCGAGATGATGAAGAACCGCATCGCCGAGGGCGTCTTCGAACGGCGCTTTTCGCAACGCCCTCCCAAAGCGCATGATTAGCGGCCCGGACCTCTACCGGGCGCTGTTCGCACCGCGCGGCGTGGCCCTGGTCGGGGCTTCGTCGGACCCGGCGAAAACCAGCGCCCGACCGCTGCGTTATATGCGGAAGCATGGCTATTCGGGTGCCATCTATCCGGTAAACCCCGGCGCCGAAGAGATCTCCGGCCTGCCTTGTTTCGCCGACTTGAAGTCGCTGCCGGGGCCGGCCGATCAGGCCTTCATCACGCTGCCGGGCGAGGCCGCCTCGGCCGCCCTTCGCGACTGTGCCGAGGCCGGCATCGGCTGCGCCACGATTCTGGCCGGCGGCTTCGCCGAGGCCGGCGAGGCCGGCCGCCAGCGCCAGGACACCTTGCTCGAGGTGGCCAGATCCGCGGGCGTTCGCCTGCTTGGCCCCAACAGCATCGGGGTCATAAATAGCGCCACAGGCCTGGCCCTGAGTGCCAACGCCATGCTCGAGTTGCCCGAGCTGAAAGTGGGCCGCACGGCCGTGATTTCGCAAAGCGGCAGCTTGATCGGGGCGCTGCTGTCGCACGCCGAGGCCCGCGACGAGGGCTACTCCAAACTGATCTCGGTGGGCAACGAGGCCGACATCACGCTGGGCGAGATCGGCGAATTACTGCTCGACGACGAGGCCACCGAGGTCATCGTGCTGTTCCTCGAGACGCTGCGCCAGCGCCGGCGCGTGGCGGCCTTCGCGCGCCGCGCCCAGCAGGCCGGCAAGCCGGTCATCGCCTACCAGCTTGGGCGCTCGGTCCAGGGCCAGGAACTGGCGCGATCGCACACCGGCGCCATCATCGGCAGCGCCCGCACCCTGGCAGCCTTCCTCGACCATCACGGCATCGCCCGGGTAAACGTATTCGAAGCGCTGATCGAGGCGCCGGCGCTGTTTAGCGGCCGCCGTGCCAGGGCCGCCGATCAGCGACAGCCCTCGCCGCGGACGGCCGTGGTCACCACCACCGGCGGCGGCGGCGCCATGGTGGTCGACAATTTGGGACTCTCCGGCATCGACGTCGCCCCGGCCCCGGCCCAGGTCGTCGAGCGCCTGGCCGCCGAGGGCATCGCCCAGGATGGCGGCCGCCTGATAGACCTGACCATGGCCGGCGCCCGGCCCGAGATCGTGGCCGGCGTGATCGGCGATTTGATGGCCGATGAGGACATCGACGCCGTGGCCATGGTGGTGGGATCGACGGCCCGCTTTTCGCCGCAGTTGGTGATCGACCCGCTGCTCGAATGGCGCCAGGCGCCGAAGCCCTTCGCCATCTACCTGGCGCCGGATGCCGAGGCTTCGCGCCGCCGCCTGGCTCAGGCCGGCATGGCCGTCTTCCGCACCCCGGAATCCTGCGCCGATGCCCTGCAGGCGCTGTTGACCTGGCCGGCGCCGGCGGTAGAGGCCGAGCCGCCAAGCTCATTGCCGCCGCCGTTGCCCGGCCCGAGCGATCGGTCCTTGCTCGACGAAACCGAGGCTTTGGCTGTGTTTGCCGGACTGGGGATCGCGGTGGCGGCGGGCGAGATTGCCGAGAGCTGCGAAGCCGCCCTGGCGGCGGCCCGGCGGCTGGGCTACCCGGTGGTACTGAAGATCGCCTCGCCCCAGATCGCCCACAAAACCGAGTGCGGCGGCGTCGCCGTCGGTATCGCCGATGACAGCGCCCTGGTCGAAGCCTATGAGCGGATCCTGAAGAACGCCAGGGCGGCCGAGCCGCAGGCCGAGATCGCGGGGGTGTTGGTGCAGAAAATGCACCAGGGCCGGGCCGAGGTCCTGCTCGGCCTGAAGCACGACGGCGTGGTCGGGCCGACGCTGGTGTTGGGCCTGGGCGGCATCCTGGCCGAGCTCACCCAGGACACCAGCCTGCGCCTGGCGCCGGTCAGCGCCGATCAGGCCCGGGCCATGATCGAAGAGGTGGCGGGCCTGGCGCCGCTGCGGGGCTATCGCAACCTGCCGCCCGGCGACGTTGTGGCCCTGGCCCGGGCCATCGCCGCCTTCTCGCAACTGGCCTGGCACGAAGAGGTGCGGGAGGCGGAGATCAACCCCCTTTTGGTCGGCCATGAAGGCGCCGGCGTGGTCGCCGTGGACGGCCTGATCGTGCGGCAAACGAACTGAACGAAAACCAGTTTCGGAGTTTCGAGTTTCGGGGGCAGGGGCGCTTAAGCGATTGAAATCATTGACATAATTTCGGGGACAGAGACCAGTTTTTCTAGTTTCGGTTTCAGATCCGCCATCAAGGCAGCGGCCTGGGCACGGTGGTTGGGCTGATGGGGCATAAATGGCCTAGCTGAACTCCGCCGCCACCTCGCGGATGAAGTCGAGCGCCTGCCCGGCCTCGTCGCTGAGCGCCAGGCTGCGCGGCGCGAAGACACCGTAGCTGTGGCCGAAGGCGGGCTCGGCACGGCAGGTGACGACGGAGCCGGCGGCCAACGAGCGGGCCACGAAGGGATCGAGAAAGGCGCAACCGGTGCCGAGTTCGACCAGCCTGGCCGCCGTCAGGGTGGAACTGGTCTCGCAGACGAATTGCACCGCCACTCCGGCCGCCTCGAGGTTTCGCTCGACGCTTTCCTGATAGCTGGCGAAGGGATCGAGCGAGATGAAGGGCAGATCGCCGAGCCGCTCCAGGGCGACGACCTCGCCCAACCCCGGCAGCAAACCCCGAGGGAGCACCAGGCGGAGATCGAAGGCGATGCTTTCGACCAGTTCGAAATGCGGCGGACGGAAGGGCAGGGGCGCCAACACGAGGTCATAGCGGCTTTCCGGGCCGAGGTCGTTGAGCTCCTGCAGGCTGCGCATGACGACGTTGGGCGCCAGGCCCGGCCGAGCGGCCACGTAACGCGCCACCGCCGGCGGCAGCAGGCCGTGCACGATGCCGCTGGTGGCGGCCATGACGACGCGGTCGATGGCGCCCGAGGCGATGGCCCGGGCGGCCCGCGGCAGGTGATCCACGGCCTCGACGGTGCGCCGCACCTGGCGCAGGAAAACCTCGCCCTTGCGATTGAGCACCAGACGGCCGCGCAGCCGGTCGAAGAGAGAAAATCCAAGCTCCGATTCCAGGGCCGCTATCTGCCGGCTGACACCGGACTGCGTCAGGGCCAGGCGGCCGGCCGCCTCGGTCACGCTGCCGCTGTCGGCTACAGCCAGGAATGCCTTCAGGCCTCTGAGATTCATGGAGATTCCTTAGTCTATGACTAAATCGCATGGAAGGATGAGATAATAGAAATTTACATCATGGGAGACCCAGCGCTAGTTTTTTCCCAATCAACAAACATGGGAGGCAAGCAAGATGATCAGCGCAGCGCGTATTATTGCCCTGGCGGCGGCAGCGATATTGCTCCCCTTCATGGCCCAGGCCGGCAGCTACCCCGAAAAGTCCATCACCTTCATCTGCCCCTATTCGGCGGGCGGCGGCGGCGACACCGCCTCGCGCATGATCGCCAAGCTGGCGGGCGACATGATGGGCGTCAAAATCAACGTCGAGAACAAGACCGGCGGCGGCGCCACCATCGGCATCGGCGCGGTGGCCAAGTCGAAACCCGACGGCTACACCGTCGGCTTCGTCTCGACCAGCCCCATCACCATCCGCCCGCACATGATGAAGGCGCCCTACCATCCGCTCAAGGACTTCAGCTACATCGGCCAGTTCGTGGCTTCGAGCCAGCCGCTGGTGGTGCTGAAAGGGAGCCCCCACAAGACCCTCGACGACGTCATCGCCTATGCCAAAGCCAATCCCGGCAAGCTGCGCTGGTCGACCTCGGTACAGCGCGGCGGGCCCCACGTGGCGGTCGAAGCGATGTTCAAGGCGGAAGGCGCCAAGGCCACCTTCATACCCTTTAAGGGCGGCTCCAAGGTACTGGCGGCGCTGCTCGGCAAGACCATCGACGTGGCCATGATCTCCGAAGGCAACAAAGCCACCCTTGACGGCCAGACCCGCATCCTGGCCGAGGGCACGCCCAACAAGAACCCGGTGGCCCCCAACGCGCCGATCCTTACCGACCGCGGCTACCCCCTGGCACCGGCCATCTTCTTCGGCGTCGCCGGCCCTGCCGGTCTCTCCGACGAGGTCCTCCAGAAGTGGGACGAAGTGCTGGCCAAGGTGGTCCAGAGCCCCGAGTTCAAGGCCCTGGCCAGCCAGCGCAAGTGGAGCCTGGATTTCGCCGGCCACAAGGCTTTCACGAAAACCGTGATTGCCGATTACAACGCCGCCAAGAAGGCGGTGGCCGACATCGGCATGAAGTAGACGGCAGCTCGAACTTAGTGCCGAACTTAGTGCCGTAAGGGGTGCCGATGAGACGTGTCGGCACCCACCGGCACCCCATCTGCGCTATCCTGAGGCCGGATGACGAGGGGTGAAATCCGTGCCGTTGGCCGTCGCAAAGTCCGAATTTTGGCAGCTCATTGTGCTGCTGCTGGCCGACGCCGTGTATCTCTTCGTGATCATTCCGCTTGGCATCCAGGACCCCGAGGGCTTCGGCATCGACCAGGGCCTGCCGCCCAGCTTCTCGGCCCGCCTGGCGGCGCTGCTGGCGGCGGCGTTGATGCTGTTGCGCCTGGCGCAGCTGCGCTGGGGCTCGGCCAGCGAGGTAGCGCCGGCCGCCTTCGCGGATAGCGACACGGATAACCCCGCGGGCCTGCCGCTGCGCGGCCTCACGGGCATGGTCGTGGCCCTGGCATTTTCCATCGTACTGGTGCCGCTGGTGGGGTTTTATGCCGGCGCCGTGGTTCTGCTGCTGGTTCTGGGTGAGCGAAGTTGGCCCAGGCTGGTGCTCTATCCGGCGATCGTTACGCTGCTGGTCTGGGGGCTGTTTGCCCAGTTGCTGTCGATCCGGCTGCCCTCGGGCACGCTGTTCGGGAGCTGAGCCGGCCATGGAGCAGATCCTCGAAGGCCTCAGCCTGGCGCTGACCTGGGAAAGCCTGATCGCCATCATCCTGGGCGTGGCGGCGGGCCAGATCCTGGGAGCCATTCCCGGCCTCACGGCCTCGATGGCGGTGGCGCTGCTGATTCCCTACAGCTTCTATTTCAGCCCCTGGGTGGGCATTCCCATGCTGCTGGGCATGTTCAAGGGCTCGCTCTTCGGCAGCAGCACCACGGCGATTTTGATCCGCACGCCGGGAACGCCCGCGGCCTCAGCCACGATCCTCGACGGCTATCCCCTGGCCCAGCAGGGCAAGGGCGCCAAGGCCATCAAGATGGCGCTTTATGCCTCGGTCTTCGGCGACAGCTTCAGCGACATCTGCCTGATCTTCTTCGCCAGCCTGCTGGCCATCGTGGCGCTCAGCTTCGGGCCGGCCGAATACACCGTGCTGATCGCCGTGGCGCTCGGCTCGTTGGGCATGCTGTCGAGCAAGCCGGCCTGGAAGGGCCTGATATCGATGCTGATGGGCGTCTCCATCGGCATCATCGGCCTCGATCCCATCACCGCCAGCGAACGCCTGACCTTCGGCAGCCTGGAGCTGGAAGAAGGCATCGGCCTGATCCCCATGCTGATCGGCTTTCTCGCCGTCTCCGAGGTCTTTCGCCAGATGGACTCATCGCTCGCCGATCTCTCGGGACGGGCCATCCGCTATTCGCCAAAGCGCGAGGACAACCGGGTCTCCTGGGCCGAATTCCGGGGATGCATCCCGGTGCTTTTCCGCTCCTCGGCCCTGGGTACGGTGATCGGTGCATTGCCCGGGCTGGGCTCGACGGTGGCCGCTTTCCTGGCCTATGGCGAGGCCCGGCGCACCTCGCCCCACCCCGAACGCTTCGGCACGGGCGTGCTGGAGGGCGTGGCGGCGCCCGAGGCCGCCAACAACGCCGTTTCGGGGGCAAATCTCATTCCGCTGCTGGCCTTCGGCATTCCCGGCGATATTGCCGCCGCGCTGATCCTCAGCGCCTTCATGATCCAGGGCATCAACGTCGGGCCGCTGGCTTTTTCGGAAAACCCGGTGCCGCTTTACGCCATTTACGGCGCGCTGTTGATGGCCAACCTGGTCAATCTGGTGCTGGGCCAGGGGCTGGTCCACGTGGCGCGGTTCGCCTTCGCCATTCCCCGACGGCTGCTGCTGTCCAGCGTCCTGGTGATCGCCTCGGCCGGCAGTTACGCCTTGCGAGGATCGCTCTTCGACGTACAACTGGTCTTCGTCTTCGGCGTGCTGGGCTTCGTCATGATCCGCTACGGCTTTCCCACGGTGCCGCTGCTGATCGGCTTCATCCTGATGCCGCTGCTGGAAGAGAACCTGCGTACCGTGTTGCTGCTGGCCTCGACCTACGACGAAAATATTCTTTTCGTATTCAGCCGCCCGGCCTTTCTTTCGCTGACCGGCTTGATCGTGCTGGCCATTGCCCTGTTCGCCTGGCGCCGCATTCGTATACGCCGTGCCGCCCTGCCGCCCGCGGATTCCTGATCATCGGACGAGAGACATGAGCGCCCAAAACGGAACCGACGAAAGACCCGAATTCGCCACCATAGACGGCCGCATCGTGCCCTTTGCCGAGGCCAAGATCTCGATCATGGCGCCGGGTCTGACCTTTGCCGTCACCGTTTTCGAGGGCCTGCGCGCCTATTGGAACGGCGAACAGGAGCAACTTTTCGTCTTCCGGCTGGCCGAGCACCTGGCGCGCTTGCAATTCTCGATGCGGGTTATCGAGATCGAGCCGCCGCCGGCCTCGGCCGATCTGGCGGCCCAGATTCTGGACCTGCTGCGGGCCAACGATTTGCGCCAGGACAGCTACGTCCGGGTGCAGACCTATGTCGACGACTGGGGCGAAATGACGGCCACCGGCCCGGTCGGCTCCTCCGTCATCTGCCGCTCCCGACCTCGCGTCGCGGGCTTCGAGACGGGCAAGCATTTCGCGGTCAGCAGTTGGCGGCGCAACGCCGATGACGCCAGCCCGCCGCGCCTCAAGGCGGCGGCGAATTATCTCAACAGCCGCCTGGCCGGGCTCGAGGCGCGGCGCGCGGGCGCCGGCGGCGCCATTATCCTCAATCGCGACGGCAGCCTCAGCGAGGGACCGGGCGGCTGCCTCTTCATGGTTCGCGCCGGCCGCCTGATCACGCCGCCGCTGACGGCCGGTATCCTGGAAAGCATCACCCGGCTGACGCTCTTGGAGTTGGCCGCCGGGCTGGGCCTCGATTGCCAGGAACGCGAGGTCGACCGCACCGAGCTTTATCTCGCCGACGAGGCCTTCTATTGCGGCACCGGACAGGAGATCGTGCCGATACTCTCGGTCGACGGCAAAAACTTGGCGGATGGTGCGCCTGGGCCACTGACACGAAAGCTCCAAACCGCCTATGACGACGTCGTGCGCGGCCGCGACGAACGCTTCCGGCACTGGCTGACGCCGGTTTACGAGTAGGCCCCGGGCATGGCAACCACTCCCCTCGACCCGGTACGCCTGGGCCTGATTTGGCACCGCCTCGACGGCATTGTCGACCAGGTGGCCGAGACCTTCGTACGGGCCGCCTTTTCCGTGGTGGTGCGCGACAATTTCGACATGGCGTTCAGTCTGTTCGACGGACGCGGCCGGCAATTGACCCAATCGAAGCGCAGTATCCCGAGCTTCATGGGCACCCTGCCCCGCACCTTGGCGGCCGTGCTCGAGCGCTTTTCGGCCGACCAACTGGCGCCTGGCGACACCATCATCAGCAACGATCCCTGGATCGGCACAGGCCACCTCAACGACATCTCGATGCTGCACCCGATCTTCAGCACCGGGCCCGGCCGGCGCCTGGTGGCCTTCGCCGCCAGCACGGCCCACAGCGTCGACATCGGCGGAGCGCCTTCGCCCAGCGCCCACGATCGATACGAGGAAGGGCTGTGCATCCCCATCTGCAAGATCGTCGAGGGCGGCCGGGAGAGCGCCACCGTCATCGACTTCCTCAGCCAGAACCTGCGCCAGCCCGACGAGACGCTGGGCGACATCCGGGCCCAGTTCGCCGCCTACCGCGACTGCGGCGAAAAACTGCTGGCGCTGATGGAGGAAGAAGGCCTCGACAGCCTCGAGCCGGTGGCCGAAGAGATCATCGACCGTTCCGAACAAAGCATGCGCCGCGCCGTCGCCGAGCTGCCCGACGGCCGCTACCAAGACGCCTTCGAGATCGACGGTGTCGACGAAACGCTGCGCATCCAATGCGTCGTGGACATCAGCGGCGACGCCTTGGCCATCGACTTCGCCGGCACCTCGGCCCAGGTGCGCTGGCCCATCAACAGCGTCCTCAACTACACCCAGGCCTACGCCAGCTATGCCGTCAAATGCCTGCTCGATCCGGGCGCCCCCAACAATGGGGGCACCCTGGCCCCGATCAGTGTCAGCGCACCTCAGGGCTCGCTGCTCAACGCCACTTCGCCGGCGCCGGTCTGGGGGCGCCATCTTTCCGGCCACTACGTGCCGCCGGCCGTCTTCGGCGCCCTGGCGCCGCTGCTGCCGGACCGTATCGTGGCCGAATCGGGCTCGCCGCTGTGGAATGTCTATTTCAGCGGCCGAGACCACCACGACCAGGCCTTCGTCAAGATGTTCTTCATGAACGGCGGTCACGGCGCCCGGGCCAGCGGTGACGGTCCGGGATGTTTGAGCTTCCCCAGCAACGTCTCCAACCAGCCCATCGAGGCCTTCGAGCACCAGGTGCCGCTGCTGGTGACGGAAAAGTGCCTGGTGCCCGACACGGGCGGTGCCGGGCGTTGGCGCGGCGGCAACGCCCAACGCATCGGATTCCGCTCGCGCTCCGAGCACCCCGTGACCATGACCATCCGCCACGAACGAACGCGCTTTCCGCCGCGCGGCCTGCTGGGCGGCAAGGTCGGCAGCGCCGGCCGGGATCTGGTCAATGGCCAGACCATCCCAGCCAAATCGCGCACGGAGCTGCAGTTGGGCGACGAGGTGACGTTTCAGACGCCGGGCGGCGGCGGGCTTTTTGCCCCCGCCGAACGCGCCGCTGAAGACATCGCCGCTGACATCGAGAGCGGCCTGGTGAGTGCGGAGCCATGACCGCGAGCGCCTCCTGGCGGCTGGGCGTCGACATCGGCGGCACCTTCACCGACGTCGTGCTGTGGCAGGAAGGTGGCGACCGTCTGATTCAGAAAAAACTGCTGACCACGCCGGATGATCCCTCGCGGGCGGTGCTCGAAGGCGTCGAGCAAGCCTTGGCCGATGCCGGCATCGGCGGTGGGCAACTGAACTCGGTGATCCACGGCACCACCCTGGTGGCCAACGCCCTGATCGAACGCAAGGGCGTGAAGACGGCGCTGATCACCACGCGGGGCTTTCGCGACGTGCTGGAGATCGGCCGCGAGTGGCGCTACGATCTTTTCGATCTCCATATCGAAATGCCGCCACCACTGGTGCCGCGGCCTCTGCGCTTCGAGCTCAACGAACGCATCGACGCCGCAGGGCGGATCCTGGTGCCCTGCGACCAGCACGAAGTGGGCCGCATCATCGCAACGCTGCGCCAGGCCGGGGTGCGTTCGGTCGCGGTCTGCCTGCTGCACGCCTACCTCAACCCCGAGCACGAACGCGCGCTCGGCGGGAGGCTCAGGGCCGAGCTGCCCGGGGTATCGGTGTCGCTCTCGTCGGACGTCAGTCCCGAGCTCGGCGAATACGAACGCAGCTCGACGACGGCGGCCAATGCCTACGTCCATCCCCTCTTCGAGCACTACGTCGAGCGCCTGGTCGGCGCCTTGGGTGCGCTGGGTTACCGCCGCGACCTGCTGTTGGTGCTCTCCGACGGCCGCTGCGTGGCCGCCGAGGTGGCCCGACGCTACCCCGTCCGCCTGGTACAATCGGGACCGGCCGCGGGGGCCGAGGCGGCGCGCCTCTTTGGCGAGCTTTCGGCAACCCCCGACGTGCTCTGCTTCGACATGGGCGGCACCACGGCCAAGGCCTGCCTGATCAAGGACGGCCGGCCCGAACGCACGACGGAATTCGAGGTGGCCCGCGAAACCCGCTTCGCCGCGGGCAGCGGGCTGCCCTTGCAGATCCCCGCCATCGACATGATCGAGATCGGTGCCGGCGGCGGCTCCATCGCGCGGCTCGACGAACGCGGGCTGCTGCAGGTGGGGCCGGAGAGCGCCGGGGCCGATCCGGGACCGGTGTGCTACGGCCAGGGCAACCTCCGTCCCACGGTGACGGACTGCGATCTCCTGCTGGGCTACCTGGACGAAGCCTCGTTCCTGGGCGGGCGCATGGCGCTGGACCGGGCGGCGGCCGAAAGGGCGGTGGCCGAGCACCTGGCCCAGCCGCTGGGCATCGACATCTCCGAGGCGGCCTGGGGCGTGCATGAGACGGTAACCGCCAACATGGCCCAGGCCGCCACCATCCACGCCATCGAGCGCGGCCTCGACACCAGCCGCTTCAGCATGCTGCCGATCGGCGGGGCGGGACCGCTGCACGCCTGCGCCATGGCCCGCAAGATGGCCATCACCAAGCTCATCTCGCCCCCCGGGGCCGGCGTCGCCTCGGCCATCGGCATGCTGGCCTCGGCCATTTCCTTCGAGATCTCGCGGGCCGCCCCGGCGGTGCTGGCGGCGTTGGATTTCCCCCGGCTGCAGGCATTGCTCGACGACATGAACACCGGGGCCTCGGCCCTGGTGGCCGGCGCCGGCGTCGCCGCGGCAGAAGTGACTCGGCACTTCAGCGCCATGATGCGCTACGTCGGCCAGGGCTACGAGATCGAAACGCCGGTGACGGCCGATATGGTGGCGGGCGGCGATCGGCAGGCGCTGCTGGCGGCCTTTACGGCGGCCTATGATCGGCGCTACGGGCGCAGCGAGAAGATGCCGGTCGAGGTGCTGTCGTGGCGGCTGGTGGTCAGCGGACCGGACTCGCCACTGGCCCAGGCCCTGGCCCGGAAGCCGGCGGCGGCGGCGGCTGCTGCTGCTCCCGAAGCCGACGGCCGGCGCCCGGTCTGGTTCGGCCGGGGTTTCGTCGAGACGCCTGTCTATCAGCGTCGGCGGCTCGCGGCGGGGGTGCGGTTGGCCGGGCCGGCCATCGTCGAAGAGGTCGAATCGACCGTCGTCGTGCCGCCCGATTTTGCCCTCGCCGTCGATGCCGCCGCCAACCTGATCCTGACGGCTCCGCCGTGACGCTGCCGGCCGGGCAATTCGTCGAATGGCTGGCGGCGCGCCTGGCCCGGGCCGGTCTGACACGCGGCTTCGGCGTACCCGGCGGCGGCAGCAGCCTCGATCTCATGGCGGCGCTCAGGCACCAGGGCGTCGCCACCGTCGTCACGGCGCGCGAAGACGCCGCGGTGATGATGGCCGGGGTAACGGGGGCCCTGGCCGGCACACCAGGCCTGGCCTTCACGACCAAGGGGCCGGGGCTGGCCGCGGCTGCCAACGGCCTGGCCTCGGCCGCCCTCGATCGCCTGCCGGCGCTGCTGGTGACCGAGGCCTTCGAGGCCGCCGAGCTGGGCTTCCTCAGCCATCAGGTCTTCGACCAGGCCGAGCTGGTGGCGCCGCTGCTGCGCGTCGGCGGGGCCGAGGTTCTGGCCCCCGATGAAGCCTGCGTCGAGACCTGGATCGCGTCGAGCGGCCGGCCGCCGCGGCGGCCGGCGGTGGTCTTCCCCGGCGCCGCGGCGCCCGAGCGGACAGCCAGCCCGGAGCCGCCCGCAGCCGGCGATCAAGAGCGGGCCGCGGCCCTGCTCGCCGCCAGCCGCCGGCCGGTGGTCATCGTCGGTCTGGAGGCCACCTGCGCCGCCACCGCGGCCGCCTTGCGCCCCTTCGTCGAGCGGCTCGGCGCGCCCACCCTGGTCAGCTACATGGCCAAGGGTTGCCTGCCCGATGGGCACCCGCTTTACGCCGGCATCTTCACCGGCGGCGCCGTCGAAAGGCCTTGCGTCGGCGAGGCCGACCTGATCGTTCTGGTCGGCCTCGACCCCATCGAGCTGATCCGCCAGCCCTGGGCCTACCAGGCACCGGTGTTGGATCTCTGCGAGGCCGCCCATGAGCCCCACTATGTGGTGCCCGAAGTGCGGCTGACCGGTCCGCTTGACGAGAGCCTGGAAGCAATGACCGCCGGGGCGCGGCAAAGTTCCTGGACGGCGATCGAGATCGCCGGCCATCGCCAGCACTATCTGCGGGGCATGGAAATCGCCGCGGGCGGCGGCCTGAACGCCGTCGAGGTGGTCAAGGCAGCGGCCCGGGCCTTCGGCGCCAAAGCGCGGCTGGCGGTCGATGCCGGGGCCCACATGTTCTCGGCTTGCGCCTTCTGGAACTCGGCCCAGCCTCTGGACCTGCTCATCTCCAACGGCCTCGCCAGCATGGGGTTTGCTGTGCCCGCGGCCATCGCGGCGGCGCTATATGATCCCGAACGCGGCGCCCTGGCGATCACCGGCGACGGCGGCTTGATGATGTGCCTGGGCGAGCTAAAAACGGCGGCCGAGACCGGCGCCCGGATCTGCGTCGTAGTTTGCAACGACGGCCGGCTCTCGCTGATCGACATCAAGCGCGCCGGGCGCCAACTACCCGATCTCGGCCTGACCTGGCAGCCCCCCGACTTCGCCGCCGTGGCGCGCGGCTTCGGCCTGGCCGCCTGGCGCGTCGAGCAGAGCGCCGACCTGGCCTCGGCCTTCACGGCAGCCGCCGTGCACGAGGGGCCTTCACTGATCGACGTCCGCCTCGACCCCAGCGGCTACCCCGACCAGTTGCGGGCCCTCAGGGGCTAGAGTTTCGGGGACAGGGACCCTTTCGCGACGCCTCAGTCGCCGTCGGGACCGGCCGTGCCGATGGCGGCCTGGGCCGCGGCCAGGCGGGCGATGGGGACACGGTAGGGCGAGCACGAGACGTAGTCCAGTCCGGCCCGGTGGCAAAAGGCGATGGAGGCGGGATCGCCGCCGTGTTCGCCGCAGATGCCGAGCTTGAGGTCGGGCCGGGCGCCGCGGCCCCGCGCCGCGGCGATGGTCACCAGCTCGCCGACGCCGTCCTGGTCGAGGCTGACGAAGGGATCCGTGGCGATCACGCCCTGGGCCAGGTAATGCTCCAGGAAATGGGCCGAATCGTCGCGGCTGATGCCGAACGTGGTCTGCGTCAGGTCGTTGGTGCCGAAGCTGAAGAACTCCGCCGTACTCGCGATCTCGGCTGCCCTCAGGGCCGCCCGCGGCAGCTCGATCATGGTGCCCACCAGGTAGGTCGGGCGCTGGCCCCGGGCCGCTGCCACGTCCTCGGCGACGGCGTCGATCTCGGCCTTGAGGAATTCGAACTCGCGGCGGCTGGCGACCAGCGGGATCATCACCTCGGCGTTCACCGGCCGGTCCAGCTCGGCGCCGACCTCGAGTGCCGCCTCGAAAATGGCGCGGGCCTGCATGCGGTAGATCTCGGGGTATGAGATACCCAGGCGGCAGCCGCGGTGGCCGAGCATGGGATTGCTCTCCTCGAGCCGCAGCACGCGCTGGCGCAAATGCTCGAGCGTCACCCCGGCGGCCTCGGCGACGGCTGCCTTCTCCTCGTCGGTGTGCGGCAGGAACTCGTGCAGCGGCGGATCCAGCAAACGCACCGTGACCGGCAGACCGGCCATGATGCGGAAAATCTCGACAAAATCCTGGCGCTGCATGGGCAACAGCTTGTCCAGCGCCACTTGGCGCCCGGCCTCGTCCTCGGCCACGATCATCTCGCGCATGGCGACGATGCGCTCGGCCTCGAAGAACATGTGCTCGGTGCGACAGAGCCCGATGCCCTGGGCGCCGAACTCGCGCGCCGTGCGGGCATCGGCGGGCGTGTCGGCATTGCAGCGCACCTCCAGCCGGCGCACCTCGTCGGCCCATTCCATGAGGCGGTCGAAGCTGCCGCTGAGCTCGGGTTGCACCGTCGGCACACGGCCCAACATGACCTCGCCCGAGCTGCCGTCGATGGTGATGACATCACCCTTGGCCACCGTGTGGTCGCCGGCGCTCAGCGTCTGGGCCACGTAATCGACCCGGATCAGCCCGGCCCCGGAGACGCAAGCGCGGCCCATGCCCCGGGCCACCACGGCGGCGTGGCTGGTCATGCCGCCGCGCGTGGTCAGAATGCCGCGGGCGGCGTGCATGCCGTGGATGTCCTCGGGGCTGGTCTCGATGCGCACCAGGATGACGTCCTCGCCATCAGCCGCCCGGGCCTCGGCCTCGTCGGCGCTGAACACAACCTGGCCCGAGGCGGCACCGGGCGAGGCCGGCAGGCCCTTGGCCAGCACCTCACGCTCGGCCTCGGGGTCGAGCGTGGGGTGCAGCAGCTGGTCGAGCGAGGCCGGCTCGACCCGGGCCAGCGCTTGCGCCTGGCCGATCAGGCCTTCCTCGGCCATGTCGACGGCGATCTTCAGGGCGGCCGCGGCGGTGCGCTTGCCGCTGCGGGTCTGCAACATCCACAGCCGGCCGCGCTGCACCGTGAACTCGATGTCCTGCATGTCGCGGTAGTGGGCCTCGAGGGAGCGGTAGACCTCGACCAGTTCGGCGAAGACCTCGGGCATGGCTTCTTCCATCGAGGCCAGGCGCGAGCCCTCGGCCTCTCGCGCCTCCATGGTCAGGGGCTGCGGTGTGCGGCTGCCGGCGACCACGTCCTCGCCCTGGGCGTTGAGCAGGAACTCGCCGAAAAAACGCTTGTCGCCGGTCGAGGGATCGCGGGTGAAGGCGACGCCGGTGGCGCAGTCCTCGCCCATGTTGCCGAACACCATGGCCTGGACGTTGACCGCGGTACCCCAGGATTGGGGGATGTCGTTGAGCTTGCGGTAGGTCACCGCACGGCGGTTCATCCAGGAGCCGAAGACGGCATCGATGGCGCCCCAGAGCTGCAGCGTAGGGTCCTGGGGGAAGTCGGCGCCGGTGTCCTGGCGGACCTGGCGCTTGAAGATCTCGACGATGGTGCGCCAGTCCTCGGCGGTGAGCTCGGTATCCAGGGTCAGGCCACGGCCGGTCTTGTGGGTTTCCAGCAGCTCCTCGAACTGGAAGGCATCGGCGCCAAGCACCACGGCGGCATACATCTGGATGAAACGGCGGTAGGAATCGTAGGCGAAGCGAACGTCGCCGCTGGCCGCCGCCAGGCCCTCGACGGTGGCATCGTTGAGGCCCAGGTTGAGCACAGTGTCCATCATACCCGGCATCGAGGCCCGGGCGCCCGAACGCACCGAGACCAGAAGCGGCTTCTCGGCCTCGCCGAAACGGGCACCGACGCTGGCCTCGATATGACGGATGCCGGCCCTTACCTGGTCCTCGAGATCATCCGGGTAGTGGCGCTCGGCGTCGTAGAAGGCACGGCAGAGCTCGGTGGTGATGGTGAAACCGGGCGGCACCGGCAGCCCCAACCCGGCCATCTCGGCCAGATTGGCACCCTTGCCACCGAGCAGATCACGCATTTCGGCACCGCCCTCGGTGGCTTCGTTGCCGAACGTGTAGACCCACTTGCTCATGACGCTACTCAGCCCTCTATTTGCGAGAAATCAGCCAACAGCAGGAACCAAACCCTTACTTTGTCCAACAGGCGCAATCTGTTTTTTCGCAGCTCCTGGTCGTCAACGTTGACCGTGACATCATCGAAGAACTTGTCTATGGGCTGGCGCAGCGTTGCAAAGGCTTGGCAGGCGCGGCCGAAATCCTCTTCCTCCAGGGCTTCGAGAACGAGCTCCTTGACCTTGTTCAGCCGAGCCAAGAGGTCGCGTTCAGCTTGCTCGATCAGCGAATCTTCCTCTAGATCGTCGCCTTCATAGCGGCAGCCGTCCTTCTTTTCCTCAATCTCGACGATATTGTTGGCCCGGCGGTAGGCGGTCAAAAGATTGCTACCGTCGTCGCTGGCGAGAAAACCGGCCAAGGCCTCGACCCGGGCCAGCAGCCGCACCAGATCGTTTTCCCTGAGCGCGAAGGCGGCGGCGATGAGATCGTGGCGCACGCCGTCGGCGCGCAGGTGGACCTGCAGGCGGTCGGCGAAGAAGGCCATGACGATCTCGATCACCTGGCCGGCATCGGGCAGCGTATCGAGGGCGTTGGCGTATCGCGCCAATGCTTCCCCCAGCACGCCGCGCAAATCGAGCCGGATGCCGTTTTGCAGGATCAAACGAATGATTCCCAGGGCCGCCCGCCGCAACGCGAAAGGATCCTTCGAGCCGGTGGGCCGCTCATCGATGGCGAAAAAGCCGATCAGGGTGTCGACCTTGTCGGCCAGTGCGACAGCCACGCTCAGTGAATCGGTGGGGCAGGAATCGCCGGGCCCCTGCGGCGCGTAGTGCTCGCCGATGGCCTGCGCCACGTCCTCAGACTCGGGCTCCTTGACGGTGTCGCCGCTCATGGCTAACTGGTGCGCGGTCTCAGGCTGGCCACCCCGAAGGGCGTAGTATCTGCCCATTATTCCCTGCAGTTCGGGAAACTCGCCGACCATCTCGGTGCTCAGGTCAGCCTTGGCCAGCAGCCCGGCGCGAGCTGCGGCGTCCGGATCAGCGTCGCCCAATGCCTGGGCCACGAAACGGGCCAGTTCGGCAATGCGTTCGGCCTTTTGCCCCAGGCTGCCGAGACGGGCGTGGAAGACGATGTCATCGAGCGCCGCCAGGCGGCTCTCCAGCGTCACCCGACGGTCCTGGTCCCAGAAGAACTTGGCGTCGGCCAGGCGGGCCCGCAAGACGCGCTCGTTGCCGGCCACGATGGCGCTGGGGTCGGCGCTTTCGTTGTCGGCCACGAAGATGAAGCGCGCTGCCAGTTGGCCGTCGGGACCGAGCAGCGAAAAATACTTCTGGTGGGTGCGCATGGCGGTGGCCAGGACCTCCGGCGGCAAAGTCATGAAGTCGGCATCGATGCGGCCCATCATCACCACCGGCCATTCGGCCAGGCCCACGACTTCCTGCAACAATCCCTCGTGCGTCACCAGCGCCAGGCCCTCGGCACTGGCCAGCGCCGTCGCCTGTTGGCGGATCAGCGCCTGGCGTTCATTGGCATCAAGCATGACGCGGGCCGCCGCAAGCTTTTGGCGATAATCGGCCAGCGAGTCGACGCTGAAGGGAGCCGGCGCCAGAAAGCGGTGGCCGCGGCTCTCCAGGCCGGCCACGATGGGCCCGAACGAGAGCGGCACGAGACGGCCCTCGAAGAGCGCCACGATGCCGTGGATGGGCCGCACCCAGCGCACGTCGTGGCTGCCCCAGCGCATCGACTTGGGCCAGGGAAAGCCGGCCAGCGCCTGGCCCACGACCTCGGCCAGCACGTCTGCGGTGGGCCGCCCGGGACGCTCGATGACGGCGAACAGCGCCGGGCCCTTGGGCGTCTCGCGCGTCTCGAGCTGATCGCGCTCGAGCCCGGTGGCGCGCAGAAAACCGGCGATGGCCTTCTCCGGGGCGTCGGCCTTTGGGCCTTTGCGTTCCTCGCGGACGTCGGGCTGGCGCCGCGGCAGACCATAGGCGAGCAGCGCCAGGCGCCGCGGCGTGGCAAAGACAAAAACCTCGTCATAGCCGATGCCGGCCGCCTCGAGGCCGGCGGAGATCAGCCGCTCGAGGTCCTCGCCGGCGCGGCGCTGCATGCGCGACGGCACCTCCTCGGAGAGGATTTCGAGCAGGAACCGGGCCACCCGTTCAGGCCTCCCCACCGGCCAGCCAGGCTTCGCAACAGGCCTTGGCCAGGGCCCGCACGCGGCCGATGTAGGCGGCCCGTTCGGTGACGCTGATGACGCCGCGGGCCTCGAGCAAATTGAAGAGGTGGCTGGCCTTCATGCACTGGTCGTAGGCCGGCAGCGCAAGTTCGGCCGCGATCAGGTTCTCGCATTCGTTTTCGGCGTCCTCGAAATGGCGCAGCAGGACGTCCGTATTGGCGTGCTCGAAGTTGTAGGCCGAGAACTCGCGTTCGTTGCGCAGGAAAACCTCGCCATAGGTCATGCCCGCCTCGCCCTCGGCACCGTTCCAGTCGAGGTCATAGACGTTCTCGACGCCCTGGACATACATGGCCAGGCGCTCGAGGCCGTAGGTGATCTCGCCCGAGACCGGATTGCAGTCGATGCCACCGACCTGTTGGAAGTAGGTGAACTGCGACACCTCCATGCCGTCGCACCAGACCTCCCAGCCCAGCCCCCAGGCGCCCAGCGTGGGGCTTTCCCAGTCGTCCTCGACGAAACGGATGTCGTGGTGCGCCGCATCTATGCCCAGCGCGGCCAGGCTTTGCAGATAGATCTCCTGAATGTCGTCGGGAGAAGGTTTGAGGATGACCTGGAACTGGTAGTAGTGCTGCAACCGGTTGGGATTGTCGCCGTAGCGGCCGTCGCTGGGCCGGCGCGAGGGCTGCACGTAGGCCGCCTTCCAGGGCTTGGGCCCCAGCGCCCGCAAGGTCGTGGCGGGGTGGAAGGTGCCGGCGCCCACTTCCAGGTCGTAGGGCTGCAGCAAGACGCAGCCCTGGTCCGACCAGAACTCCTGCAACGTCAGTATGAGGCGCTGAAACGACGGCGCGCGGGCCTCGGAGGTCGCCATCGACGAATTTCCTTGTGGCGAATTTCCCTGTGGCGCCGGGGCGCGGGCGTCCCGGTCAATTGCGCCGGACAGTAATCGTGGCTCCAGAACCGGTCAAGGTCGGCGCCAAGAGGTGCGCATCGGGTGGCTGCGCAGGAGGCGGGAAATGCGGACAGATCACGTGTTACCTAATGCGGACATATCATCTGTTACTGACATTTCAGCACTCGCAGAATTGAAATCATCATACTTAGTGCTATAATGCTAGGTATGATAGCTGTGGCGCGGTGAGCTTGATGCGCATCTTCAAAACGAAACCCTTTGCGCGTTTTGCCGAACACGAAGGCATCGATGATGCTGCGTTATGCGATGCGATCCAGCGGGCGGAACGAGGGCTGGTCGACGCCGATCTGGGCGGCTGCGTGATTAAGCAGCGGATTGCGCGGAAGGGGCAAGGCAAGTCCGGTGGCTTCCGCTCCATTGTGCTGTTCCGCAATGGTTAAGCAGTACAAAAGTGACCCGCTGGCTTCGGTTCACGAGACGGCGCTCGGCCTGACAGAGGCAGGCGTCATGGCAAAACAGACCATGAAGGCCTTCGATGAGATGTGCTTCACTCCGGTCGAAGAACTGACGCCGGAGGAAATCCGCGACATCCGGCTACGTGAGAAGGCAAGTCAAGCGGTCTTCGCTCGCTACCTGAATGTCACCACGGGCCTTGTCAGCCAGTGGGAGCGGGGTGAGAGGCATCCCCGTGGCGCGTCCTTGAAGCTCCTGACGTTGGTCGCGAAGAAGGGGTTACAGGCGGTCGCCTAAAAGGATGAAGGAAGTTTCGGGGACAGAGACCCTTTTGGCAGAGACCCTTTCGGGAAAGCCCCAATCAATAAGGGCAGTCGGCGCGGTCGCACGAGGTGGCGCCGACGGCGGCCACGAAGATGCCGCAGACGTCGCATTCGATCATTTCCTGACTGTCGGCATCGACCCGGGCCTTGGACTTCTTGCGCCGGCCGGCGACCCGCCCCGGGCCGCGGCCCTCGCGGGCCTCGTTGCGCCGGCTTATCAGCTTGAAGCCGTACCAGACGCCGCCGATGATGACGATCAGAACCAACAGCTTGGTTAGGCCGAAACCGAACATTTTTTTCGTTCCTCTCCCGTTCGCCCTAAAGCCCGAAGCGGCCCCACAGCGCCCGGTCTTCGATGGCCGCGATGAGCTCGTCGGCCCAGCCCGCCGGCGCTCTCGCCAGGGGACGCGCCGCTCCCAGATTGCCGCGGCCCAGCAGCCTACGCAACAGCCGGCGTTCTGCCCCGATCTGGCGGAATTTCACCTCCTCGCCGAAGCGCTCACGGCAGACGCTGCGCAAATCGCCGAGGCCGTCGATCAGGCCCAGCTCGAGGGCCTGACGGCCGCTCCAGATATCGCCCGAGAAGATTTTTCGCGCGCCCCCCTTGAGGCGTTCGCCGCGGCGCTGGCGGACCAGTTCCTTGAAGCTCTCGTGGATATCCTTTTGCAACGCCGCCAGGCGCTTCACGTCGGCCGCCTTCTCCTCGCTGAAGGGGTCGAGCAGTGATTTTTTCTCGCCCGCCGTGTGCAGCCGGCGCTCGACGCCCAGTTTCTCCATAAGCCCTGTGAAACCGAAGCCGGAAAAGATCACGCCGACCGAGCCCACGATGGAATTCTCGTCGGCGAATATTTCGTCGCCGGCGCAGGCCAGCCAATAGCCGCCCGAGGCCGCCAGGTCCTCGGCAAAGGCCAAAACCGGCACCTCGTGTTCCTCGGCCAGGGCCCGGATGTGCTTGTAGATCAGGTTCGATTGCGTCGCCGCGCCGCCCGGCGAGTTGATGGCCAGCGCCATCGCGGCCAGCCGCCTGAGGCCGAAGGCGGTCTCCAGCGGCCGGGCCAGCGTGGCCAGGTCGAGGCCCTCGCGAAAGCGCCCGCCCCGGCCGATGACGCCATCAAGCCGGACCACGGCCACCACCGGACGGCGGCGCCAACGCCTGAGCGGCCACAGGGATCCGAGCGGTAGCCTGGCAACGAAGGAAGGCAACGGCATGGCATCAAAATAGGGACGGGCGCCGGGCTATGCAACCAGCGCCTGGCCGTCGCGCAGCAGCGCCTGGGCGGCCGGTGTGGCGCTGCCGTCGGCCTGGTGCAGCACCACGCCCGGGGCCAGCCTGAGCGGCGTTCTGGCACCACGGCGGGCCTGCACCACAACGCGCTTGGCGGCCTCGCCGGCCTTGGGCCAAAGCGGGATGACGACCACGGCACCGGCCCGGCCGGCCAACCCGGCCAGCACCTCGTCGAGGCGGTCGGCGCGGTGGATCACGGTGACGGAACCGCGCGCCGCCACCATGGTCAGGCAGAAACCGAGCCAGTCGGCCAGGCCGCTGGCGCCCTCGCGGTTGGCCAAGTCCTTGCCGGCATGAGGTGAGGCCGGGCCGCGTTCGGCCGCCTGGTGGGGCGGATTGGCCATGACGTGGTCGAAACCGGGATCGAGGCCAGGCGGTGGCGCCGCCAGGTCGCCACAATGGACGGCAAAGCGCGCGGCGCAGCCGTTGGCCTCGGCGTTCCGCCGCGCCAGGGCCGCCAGATCGGGCTGGATCTCGAGGCCGCTGATATGGCATTCGGGCTGGCGCAGCGCCAGACACAGCGCCGCCGTACCGACGCCGGTGCCGACATCGAGCACGCGCTGGCCGGGCGCCGCCGCCACGGCCGCGGCCAGCACGATGGGATCGATGGCGCTGCGATAGCCCTGCCTCGGCTGCCACAGCTCGAGGCGACCGTCGAGCAGGCTGTTCCGCCTGACGCCGGCCTCGACCGGGTTTTCAGTCCCCGCCATCGCCGACCCCCGCCTCGGCCATCAGGCGCCGCGCCGAAGCGGCATCGTCACGGCTTACCATGAGGCGCCGCTGAATGGCCGTGACGGAGCCCTCGAGAACCGCGGTATGGCCGTCGAACACCACCGCCGGGATGCCCTGGTCGGCCAGCAGCGCACCCAGCCACGAGAGCAAAATCGGATCGTTGGTACGCAAAAGCTCGACCATGGCGCCTCTCTGCCCCGCCGGGGCGCGTCAATAGGACGCAGCCGGAGCGGCCGCCTTGGGCTTGACCGGCCGCGAAACCGGCTTCTATGCTCGCCTCGCGCTGAAATCAGGTCAAGCGAGTGGTTTCCGTTGGCTAGTGTCATCCCCATCACCACCTCGGCCGCGCCGGAGATCCGGCCTGGCGTCGATTCGCTGCTCAATCTGGTGGCTGACGACTTGGCCCAGGTCAACAAGGTCATTGTATCCCGCATGGGAAGCCGGGTGCCGCTGATCCCCGAACTGGCGGGCTATATCGTGGCTTCGGGCGGCAAGCGGCTGCGTCCTTTGCTGACGCTGGCCAGCGCCCGGCTCTGCGAATATCCGGGCGAGCGCCACATCAAGCTGGCGGCCTGCGTCGAATTCATCCACACGGCGACGCTCTTGCACGACGACGTGGTCGACGAAAGCGATCTCAGGCGCGGCAACGCCACCGCCAACGCGATCTGGGGCAACCAACCCAGCGTGCTGGTCGGTGACTTCCTTTTCAGCCGCGCCTTCCAGCTCATGGTCGAGGACGGCTCGCTCAGGGTGCTGGGCATTCTCTCCAATGCCTCGGCCGTGATCGCCGAGGGCGAGGTCATGCAGCTGGTCACTTCGAACGACACCGAAACCAGCGAGGAGGCTTACCTCGAGGTTATCACGGCCAAGACGGCGGCGCTGTTCGCCGCCGCCTGCCGCATCGGCGCCGTGGTCGGCGAACGTCCGCCGACCGAAGAGCAGGCGCTGGATTCCTACGGCCGCAATCTCGGCATCGCCTTCCAGCTGATCGATGACGTGCTCGACTATTCGGCCCGCCAGGCGACCTTGGGCAAGACCGTCGGCGACGATTTCCGCGAGGGCAAGATCACGCTGCCGGTGCTGCTGGCCTTTCGCCGCGGCAACGAAGAGGAGCGCAGCTTCTGGCGCCGCACGCTGGAACGCCGCGATCACACGGAAGGCGATCTGCAACACGCCGTGCAGTTGCTCGAGCACCATACCGCGCTGGCCGACACCATCGAGCGCGCCCGCCACTACGGCGCCATCGCCCGCGACGCGCTGGGCATCTTCGCCGACAGCCCGGGCAAGCGGGCGCTGACCGACGTCATCGATTTCTCCATCAGCCGGGCGCATTAGCCCGCAATTCTGAATCTCTGGGAACGGCCCTTCAGGCGTGGCCGAACTCGCCTGACAAGAGCGAAAGATCGACGCCCACCGAGGCCACAGCGGCCTGCCATTTGCGCTCCAGGTCGGGCTCGAATATGAGGCGCAAGTCGGCCGGGGCGTGGAGCCAGCCGTTGGCCTGGATTTCGGCGTCGAGCTGGCCCGGCCCCCAGCCGGCGTAGCCCAGCGCCAGGATGGAGTGGCGCGGGCCCTCGCCGTTGGCGATGGCCTTGAGCACGTCGAGCGAGGCGGTCAGCGCAATGCTTTCGTCGATCACCAGAGAGGCATCCTGAAGATAGTCGCTGGAATGCAGCACGAAGCCGCGGGTCTGCTCCACCGGGCCGCCAAAATGGACCTGGATGCGCTGCTCCAGCGTCGGCGCCTTGATGCCCAGCTGTTCCAAAAGATCGGGGAAAGTGATGTTGTCCAGCACCTTGTTGATGACCAGCCCCATGGCGCCCTGGGCGGAGTGGGCGCACATGTAGATCACCGTGCGCTGGAAGCGGCTATCGCCCATCGTGGGCATGGCCACCAGCAACTGGCCGGGAAGATATCCATCCTCGCTCATGGCGCCTCGCAACCGCGGTCAGGACCGTATCCGTCGATCGACGAACCCTAGCATATCTGGCCAATCCTTAACATCCGCTGTATCTCTAGATATGGATTCGCGGGGAACAGATTGCCATCGGAAATTCGCGGCGTTTTTCGGCCTGCTGGGGCTGCTGCTGTGCGGCGGCGGGCCGGCGTTGGCCAAGGCGACGCCCTGGATCAGCGTCGATATGGCCCAGATTCGTCTGCTCAGCGCCGGCCCGGCGGTGGCCGGGCGAAGCATCCTCGACTTCGGCTTCCAGATCCGCCTGGAGAGCGGCTGGAAGACCTACTGGCGCACGCCGGGCGCTGCCGGCATCCCGCTCAGGGTGAGCTGGGCGGGATCGCGGAACCTGACCCGGGCCGAACTCGGCTGGCCGGCTCCCAAGCGTTTTTCCCAGGCCGGCATCGCCAGCTTCGGCTATGCCGGCGAGGTGGTGCTGCCGATCCGCGTCGAGCTCCAGCGGCCCGGCGCCGGGCTCGGTCTGCGGGCCCAGGTCAGCTATGCCGTCTGCCGCGAGATCTGCGTGCCCCTGGAGGCAACGCTGGTGCTCGACCTGCCAGCCCGGGCCGGCGGCGACAGGGTGGCCGGAGCCTCAGAGGTCCACCGGCGGCTGATCGAACGCTTCCAGGCACGCCTGCCGGGGGACACCGGCCTGGCCATCGAGGGGGCCGAGCTGCAGGCCGGCAAGCCGCCCGTGCTGGCCGTCTCGGTACGCTCGCAAGGGGCCCTGAAAAAACCCGACCTTTTCGTCGAGGGAGCGCCCGCCTACGCCTTCGGACCGCCGGCACTGGAGCGGCTGGGGCCCAACCGGGGCATCCTGCGCCTCACCGTCGAGCCCGACCTGGGCGCCCTCCCCTTTGCCGGCGGGCGCCTCACCTTGACCCTGGTCGACGGCCCCCGGGCGCTCGAGAAAAGCCTTTTCGTGGCACCCTGAACCGGCACTGGACAACGGGCGCGATCGGCGTATCTCAGTAATCTCTGTGAAGAGTTGAACGCCACACGCACTTATCTGGGAAGGACCAAGGGTATGACGATCAAGGTGGGGGACAGGATTCCCGAGGCCACGCTGGCGGTGATGCGGGATGGCGGACCGGCGCCGGTCAAAAGCCGCGAGCTCTTTGCCGCCAAATTGGTGGTGATGTTCGGGCTGCCCGGTGCCTTCACGCCGACCTGTTCGGCCCAGCACCTGCCCGGCTTCGTGAGCCACGCCGCGGCGCTGAAAGCCAAGGGCGTCGACACCATCGTCTGCCACGCCGTCAACGACGTCTTCGTCATGGCGGCCTGGGGCAAGGAGCAGAACGTCGGCGACGACGTGGTCATGCTGGCCGACGGCTCGGCCGCGCTCACCCAGGCCATGGGCATCGAGCTCGATCTTGTGGAGCGCGGCCTGGGCCGGCGTTGCCGGCGCTATTCGCTGATCGCCGAGGACAGCGTGGTCAGCGTCCTCAATATCGAGGAAGGCGGTGCCTTCGAGGTCTCCAGCGCGGAAAAAATCCTCGAGCAGCTATAGGTTTTTTGCCGCTAGGGCGCCTTCGCGGGCGAGGGCGTCGGCGCGTTCGTTGCCGGCATCGCCGGCGTGGCCCTTGACCCAGCGCCAGTCGATCCGGTGCTCGCCCAGCGCCGCCTCCAGGCGCTGCCAGAGATCGGCGTTCTTGACCGGCTTCTTGGCCGCCGTGCGCCAGCCGTTCTGGCGCCAGCGCCCGATCCATTCGGTGATGCCGCTGCGCACATAGGTGCTGTCGGTATGGAGCCGCACCCGGCAGGGCCGTTTGAGGCTTTCCAGGGCCTGGATGGCGGCCATCAGTTCCATGCGGTTGTTGGTGGTTTCGGGCTCGCCGCCCGAAAGCTCGCGTTCGTGCCCCTGGTAAAGCAGCAGCGCCCCCCAGCCGCCCGGCCCCGGGTTTCCCGAGCAGGCCCCGTCGGTGTAGATCTCGACTAGATTGCCCACGGTCGCCATTCCAGACCATAGGCGGCGGGGCCGCGCACGCTCTGGTGAAAGCGCAGCTTCTGCAGGTATTCCAGCGGGTCCTTGGGTTTCACCAGGGCGCCCTCGACGTGGTTGAGCCAGTCGTAGAGCCGGGTCAACAGAAAGCGCAGCGCGGCGCCGCGGGTCAGCAGGGGCAGGGCCTCGAGCTCGGCCTCGGAAAAGGGCCGACGGCGGCGGTAGGCGGCCAGCATCAGCCGCGCCTTGGTGACGTTGAACTGGCGGTCGGGCTCGAAGCACCAGGCGTTGAGCAAAATCGCCAGCTCGTAGGCGAAGCTGTCGTTGCAGGCGAAATAGAAATCAATCAGCCCCGACAGCTGGTTGGTCAAAAAGAAAACGTTGTCGGGAAAGAGGTCGGCGTGGATAACCCCGGCCGGCAGATCCCTGGGCCAGTCCCTTTCCAGCACCTCGAGCTCGGCGGCGATCTCCTCGGCCAGACCCGGCGCCACCTCGTCGGCGCGCCCGGCGCAGCTTTCGAAGAGCGGCCGCCAGGCCGCCACCGAGAGCGCGTTGGGCCGGCTCAGGGCGAAATCGCTGCCGGCGATATGCAAGCGTGCCACGGCATCTCCGAGCTGGCCGCACTGGTCGGGTCGCGGCCGGCGCGGCCAGACACCGTTGAGAAAGCTGACGATGGCGGCGGGCCGTCCTGCGAGCTCGCGCAGGGCCTCGCCGTCGCGACCCACCAGCGGCGTCGGACAAGGTACTCCGCGCCCCGCCAGATGCTCCATCAGGCCCAGGAAGAAAGGTAGATCGGCCGGTTCGACGCGCTTTTCGTAGAGCGTCAGGATGTAGTTGCCGGTCTCGGTCTGCAGCAGGTAGTTGGAGTTCTCGATACCCTCGGCGATGCCCTTGCACGAGACCACCCGGGCGATGTCGTACTGGGCCACGAAAGCCTCCAGCTCCTCGTCGGAAACCTCGGTGTAGACGGCCATGGCTCAGGCCGTGAGGGCCAGGGGGAGCTTGAAGCGGACGTCCTCGCGGACCGCCTCGAGGAGCTCGACGCTGACCTCGAAACGCTGGCCCAGCACCGCCAGCAACTCCTCGACCAGGTGTTCGGGAGCCGAGGCACCGGCGCTGAGGGCCAGCGTCGCAGCACCATCGAGCAACGCCCAGTCGAGATCGGCGGCACTTTCCACCAGTTCGGCCCGGGGGCAGCCGTGGCGCCTCGCCATCTCCACCAGGCGCAGCGAATTCGACGAGTTGGGGGCACCTACCACCAGGCAGACGTCGGCCCGCGCCGCCGCCTGCCGCACGGCTTGCTGGCGGTTGGTGGTGGCGTAGCAGATGTCCTCCTTGGTCGGCGCCTGGATACCCGGAAAGCGGCGCTCCAGCACGGCGATGATCTCGGCCGCATCGTCCACCGACAGCGTCGTCTGGGTCAGGTATGCCAAGTCCGCCGAGCCCGGCACCAGGCTTTCGGCCGCCGCCACGTTTTCAACCAGCAGCACGGCACCATTGGGCAACTGGCCCATGGTGCCGATCACCTCGGGATGGCCGGCGTGACCGATGAGCAGACACTGACGTCCGGCTCCATGGTGGGCCTCGGCCTCGCGGTGGACCTTGGAGACCAGCGGGCAGGTGGCGTCGAGCCATTCCAAACCACGCCGCGCCGCCTCGGCCGGCACCGTCTTGGCCACGCCGTGGGCAGAGAATATCACCACGGCACCATCGGGCACCTCGTCAAGCTGGTCGACGAAGACCGCGCCTTTTTGCTCGAGCCCGGCCACCACGGTGCGGTTGTGCACGATCTCGTGGCGCACGTAGACGGGGGCGCCCCGGCGCTCCAGCGCCGCCTCGACGATCTGGATGGCCCGGTCGACGCCGGCACAAAAGCCGCGGGGGCTGGCAAGCAATACGGTGAGTGGCGCTTTGGGCATGGCGATCGAACCCGGGGAACTGAGGCAGCATTCTAGCCCGCATTTCTCACCGGGTCATGGCCTGCGTCGCCCCCAGGTGATGCGATCCGAAAGGAAAAGACCGAAGAGCGTAGTGGGACTACGCGCTTCGGTCTTTTGCCAAAGCGGACGCGCGGCTGGGGGCGACCCTTCGGGCGCCGCTGTCGCACCGACAGGGTGTGTCACGCTGCTTGCCCGATGTCCCACATCGCGCGGCGCAGCCAAAGGTCCCTGGGCCTACCCTGTCGGCGCGACAGCGACGCGCAGGCCGTAACCCGGTGAGAAATGCGGGCTAGGCCCGGATTTCTCACCGGGTCATGGCCCGCGCTGGCTTTCCTTGCGTGGCGTCCGGGGCTCACATACAGTCCCCGGGAGCAAAGGGCGAAGCGACGGGCGCCAGCCTCGAGAAGCGAAAGGAAAGGGCATGCTGAGGCCGCACCGGGGGGTGTTTGCCGCGCCGCTGTTGGCGCTGCTGCTGGCCGGCTGCGGCCCGGACGGGCTGCTCTCCAAGCAGACCAACATCCCCTGCCCCGCCATCATGCTGCTGGGCGAGGCCGAACGGCTGACCCAGTTCAAGGAAGGTGATGGCCGCGACCTGATCGACGTGCGCTACGAGGCGACGATCTCCAACCTGGTACTGCAGTGCGTCTTCAAGGAGGGCCGGGTCGAGGTTGTCGCCAGCTTCGATCTGGTGGCCACGCGGGGCCCGGCGGCTCGCGGCCGGGTCGGTGAGTTCCCCTTTTTCGTCGCCGTCACCGGCCCCGAAGGCGGCGTCATGGCCAAGGAGGTCTTTTCCAGCCGCCTCGAATTCGGCTCCAACCGCCGGCGCACCGGCGTGGTCGAGCAGATCGAGGAAATCATCCCCCTGGCCAAAGGCCAGAAAGCCGAGGATTTCGAGGTGCTGATCGGTTTCCAACTCGCCCCCGACCAGCTCGAATACAACCGCCGCCGCCGCGGCCGCTAAGCCGTGCGGCGGCCAAGCCGCACGGCGGCCCGCGCGGCGGGAATTTCGCAAGATTGATCCTGGCCACCCGGCCGTCTATCATCACCAACATCGCGCGGCACCTCCGGTGCCTCGTGACCAGACAGATGAGGCCTGCGGGAGAGATCGGTTCGCCGGCGCCGAAGGAGCAACCGCCCCGGAAACTCTCAGGCAAAAGGACCGCAGGCGGATGGCACTCTGGAGAGCGGGCGCCGGCTTCGACCCGGCGCCCCACCGAAGGGGTAAACCGGCAGGCGGCATATGCGGCGGCTGGCTAATCTCTCAGGTCCCGGACAGAGGGGGCTAAGGTCGCGTTCCGGCAACGAGTATTGTCGACAGCGCCTTGGCGTAACCTTGGGTCGGAGGGACCGGTGAGCGAGAACCCACAAAAGACGGCGCTCCATGACCTGCACCTCGAGCTGGGTGCCCGCATGGTGCCCTTCGCCGGCTATTTGATGCCGGTCCAGTACCCCGCCAGCATCCTCACCGAGCACCGCCAGACACGCGCCAGCGCCGGGCTTTTCGACGTCTCCCACATGGGCCAGATCGTGCTGCCCGGGCCGCTCGCCCCAGCGGCAGCGGCGCTGGAGCGCCTGGTGCCGGGCGACATCGCCGGCCTGGTGCCGGGCGGCCAGCGCTATACCCTGCTGACCAACGAGGCCGGCGGCGTGCGCGACGACCTGATGGTGACGAATGCCGGCGATCATCTCTTTCTGATCGTCAACGCCGCCTGCAAGGAAGCCGACGTGGCCCATCTCAGGGCCCATCTCGACGGCCTGGGCGGCCCGCTGGAGGTGCTCGAGGATCGCGGCCTGCTGGCGCTGCAGGGCCCGGCCGCCGCCACCGTGCTGGCCCGCCACGGGGCGGTTGGCGGGATGACCTTCATGACGGCGGCGATGATGGAGATCGCCGGCCTGGCCTGCCGCGTCTCACGATCGGGCTACAGCGGCGAGGACGGCTTCGAGATCTCGCTGGCCAACCGGGATCTCGAGACCTTGGCGCGCCTGCTGCTGGCCGAGCCCGAGGTCGAGGCCATCGGCCTGGGGGCCCGCGACACGCTGAGGCTGGAAGCCGGGCTCTGCCTCTATGGCCACGAACTCGACGCCGAGACGACGCCGATCGAGGCCGGGCTGGCCTGGACCATCGCCAAACGCCGGCGGCGCGATGGCGGCTTTCCCGGAGCCCGGGTGATCCTCGATCAGTTGGCCCAGGGACCGGCGCGCCGCCGCGTCGGCCTCTGCCCCGAGGGCTGCGCCCTGGCCCGCGAAGGGGCCGAGGTGGTGGCCGGGGGTGACGTCGTCGGCCGGGTTACCAGCGGCGGCTTCGGGGCCAGCGTCAATGGACCCATCGCTATGGCAAGCGTCGCCGCTGAGCGGGCCGAAGTGGGCAGCGAACTCGGCCTGATGGTGCGCGGCAAAAGCCAGCCGGCCCGGGTGGTGGCGCTGCCCTTCGTGCCGCACCGCTACGTCAAGACTTGAAGAGTTTGCAATCGGAAAGGTTCGATCATGTCTGAGACCCGATACAGCGTGGACCACGAGTGGATCAGCCTGAACGGCGATATCGGTACCGTCGGCGTCAGCAACTACGCCCAGGAACAGCTCGGCGACATCGTCTTCGTCGATCTTCCCGCCCCCGGCACCCGCTTCGCCAAGGGCGACGAGGCGGCGGTGGTCGAATCGGTCAAGGCGGCCAGTGAGATATACGCCCCGGCGGCCGGCGAGGTAACGGCGGTCAACCAGGCCCTGGCCGACGATCCCAGCAAGGTCAACGCCTCGGCCGAGGCTGAGGGCTGGTTCTTCCAATTCCGCCTCGATGACGCCGACGAGCTCGAAGGCCTGATGGACGGCGCCGCCTACGCCACCTACGTCGACAGCCTCGACTGATGCGCTACCTGCCGCTGACGCCAGCCGACCGGGCCGCCATGCTGGAGCGCGCGGGCGCCGCCTCGGTCGACGAGTTGTTTGCCGACGTGCCGCCGGCGGCACGGCTCGAAGGCTTGCTCGACTTGCCCGCCGGCCAGGGCGAGATGGCCGTCGAACGGACGCTCACGACGCTGGCGGCGCAAAACCGGGCGAGCGACAGCCTGGCTGCTTTCATCGGCGCCGGCGCCTACCGCCATCACCTGCCGGCCAGCGTCGATCACCTCATCCAACGCAGCGAATTCCTCACCGCCTACACGCCCTACCAGCCCGAGGTCAGCCAGGGCACGCTGCAGTTCCTCTTCGAATTCCAGACCCAGGTGGCGCTGCTCAGCGGCCTCGAGGTGGCCAACGCCTCGCTCTACGACGGCTCGACGGCGACCACCGAGGCCATCCTGATGGCCGGCCGTGTGACCCGGCGCCGCCGCGCCGTGATCTCGGGCGGGCTGCACCCCCACTATCGCGCCGTGGCCCAGACGGCCAGCCAGTTCATCGACCTCGAGCTCGACCTGGCCCCGCCCGAGCCGCGCGCCGACGAGGACCTGGCGGCCAGGATCGACGGCGATACCGCCTGCGTCGTGGTGCAGTATCCCGATTTCTTCGGCCGCATCGGCGACCTGGCGCCGCTGGCCGCGGCCTGCCACGAGGGGGGCGCGCTGCTGCTGGTGGTGGTAACCGAGGCCGTCTCGTTCGGGGCGCTCAGATCGCCGGGCGAGATGGGCGTCGACATCGTCGCCGCCGAGGGCCAGTCGCTGGGCAACCCGCTGGGCTTCGGCGGGCCCTATCTGGGATTGCTGGCGGTGCGCCAAAAGTACGTCCGCCAGATGCCCGGGCGCCTGGTCGGCGAAAGCCTCGACGCCGACGGCCTGCGGGCCTTCACGCTGACCCTGGCAACGCGCGAGCAGCACATCCGGCGCGACAAGGCGACCAGCAACATCTGCACCAATTCGGGCCTTTGCGCGCTGGCTTTCTGCATCCACCTGACGCTGCTCGGCGAGGACGGACTGAGGCGGCTGGCGCGCCTCAACCACGCCACGGCGGTGCACCTGGCCGAGCGGCTGGCCGGGGTGCCCGGGTTGGCGCTGGTGAACGATCGCTTCTTCAACGAGTTCACCATCGACCTGGGGCGGCCGGCCAGCCCGGTGGTCGAGGCCTTGGCGGAACGCGGCATTCTGGCCGGGGTGGCGCTTTCACGCCTCTATCCCGAGCGGGAAAGCCTGGCCAACCTGGCCGTGGTGGCGGCCACCGAAACCAACACGGCGGACGAGATCGAGGCCTTGGCCGGGGCCCTGGCGGAGGAGTTGTCATGACCGCCGGCCGCCGCCGCGCCTTGGACCACGAGGAGCCCTTGATCTTCGAACTCGGCGCGCCGGGACGCACGGGCGTCGACCTCGCGGAACCAGAGCCCTTCAACGACCGTCTCGGCGATCTCGGGCGCAGCCGCGAGATCGGCCTGCCCGGCCTTTCCGAGCCCCAGGTGGTGCGCCATTTCGTCAGGCTTTCGCGGCACAATTATTCCATCGATGCCGGGCTCTACCCGCTGGGCTCGTGCACCATGAAGCACAACCCCCGGCTCAACGAAAAACTGGCCCGGCTGCCCGGCTTCGCCGAGCTGCATCCGCTGCAGCCGGCCGCCACCACCCAGGGCGCGCTGGCCCTGATCGCTGCCGTCGGCCACTGGCTCAAGGTCATCACCGGCCTTCCCGGCATCGCCATGTCGCCGGCCGCCGGGGCCCATGGCGAGCTCTGCGGCCTGATGACCATCCGCCGCGCCCTCGAGGCCCGGGGCGACGGCCGGGCCCGGGTGCTGGTGCCCGATTCGGCCCACGGCACCAATCCCGCCACCGCCGCCATGTGCGGCTATGCCATCGATGCCGTGCCCGGCAACGACCGCGGCCGCATCGACGTGGCGGCGCTCAAGGCCAAACTGGGCGACGACGTGGCGGCCGTGATGCTGACCAATCCCAACACCTGCGGCCTCTTCGAGGACCAGGTGCTGGAGGTGGCCGAGGCCATCCACGGGGCCGGCGGCTTTTTCTATTGCGACGGCGCCAACCTCAACGCCATCATGGGCCGGGTGCGGCCCGGCGACCTCGGTGTCGACGCCATGCACATCAATTTGCACAAGACCTTCTCGACGCCCCACGGCGGTGGCGGCCCGGGCGCCGGACCGGTGGTGCTATCCCAGGCCCTGGTGCCCTTTGCGCCGCTGCCTTGGGTGGTGGAGGACGGCGAGGGCTATGCGCTCCGCGAACACGCCACCGACGAGGCCGCCCAGTCGCTGGGCCGCATGCGCGCTTTCCACGGCCAGATGGGCATGTTCGTGCGGGCTTATGCCTACATGCTCAGCCTGGGCGCCGAGGGCCTGCGCCAGGTCTCCGAGGACGCCGTGCTGGCCGCCAACTACCTGCAAGCCGAGCTCGACGGCGACCTCACGCCCTCGTTCCCCGGGCCCTGCATGCACGAGGTGCTGTTTGATGAGCGATTCCTGAAAGACACCGGCGTCACCACCCTGGATTACGCCAAGGCCCTGATCGACGAGGGCTTCCATCCCATGACGATCTATTTTCCCCTGGTGGTGCACGGCGCGCTTCTCACCGAACCCACCGAAAGCGAAAGCAAGGAAAGCCTCGACCAGTTCATCGCCGCCATGCGCCGCCTGGCCCAGCGCGCCAAGTCGGGCGACGTCGACTTTTTTCAGCAAGCCCCCCGCCATGCCCCCCGCCGCCGCATCGACGAGACCCAGGCGGCCCGCCACCCGGTGCTGCGCTGGCGCCCGCCCGGGCCGGACCAGGCGGCGGAGTAGGCGCCACGGGCGCGGTTTTCTTGTGCCATTCCCGCGTCGATTGCGGCTGCCGCCCCCACAAGGGGGGAGGGCAGGGAGGGGGTGTTTTTTTCGCCTTGCGGCCGCCAGCCCGAAATCGGTTCAGTGCGCGCTTTTGCCCAGTTCGCGGATGGCGTCGTCGATGATGGTGTCGGCGGTTTGCTGGTCTAGAGCATTTCAAGATTGCATTGAATCGGATGTGCTGATTCACTGGTGTCTCCACATGATGTTGTGTTCGTATCAAAGGAGGCTACCAGATGGGGTGCAGTCATCCTCTCGCTCTTCGGTCTCGGATCATCGCTGCGGTGCAGGC
>JASLXG010000150.1 GCA_030740435.1 Alphaproteobacteria bacterium
ATGCCGTTGCGGTGGTCGGTGTCGAGGACTTATCGACGAAGGTGAGGGAGATCTTTGACAAGGGATGGATCCCGGATCGGGCGCTGGTGTTTGAGGATTATGAGGATCGGTTGAGGAGCTTCGTCCGCGTGGATGATCCGATAAGGGCACTCATCGATCATCGCCTGGAACCCTTCACCGACACCATCGGCACCCTGTCAAAATGGCATGGGTTTTCCGATGAGTACATTCAGGACAAGCGCCAATGGGAGCGTGATCAAGAGCAATCTGTGACGGTCACCAATCCTTTCCGAAATGTTGGGCGAAACGACCCCTGCCCTTGCGGCAGCGGCAAGAAATTCAAGGTCTGCTGTGGCGCCCATTGAACCGCAATGACGAATTTGCCCAGCCTACCCGACGACACCGCAAGATTGTTTGCCGACCTGGTTCGGGCGGTCCTACCCGACTATCCGTTGCGACCAGAGGGAACGCATGGTGTTGGCCACTGGGCTCGCGTCTGGGAGAACGGAGTGGCGTTAGCGAAATCGACGCACGCCGATCTTGAGGTGGTCCTGCTGTTTGCGGTGTTCCACGATTGCCAACGCCAAAACGAGGGCTGGGATGACGGACACGGCCTTCGGGGCGCAGAATTGGCGGTGGAGTACCGTGGAAACCTTTTCGAGATTTCTGATCGACAGTTCGATCTGCTGTTTGAGGCCTGCGCATACCACACTGATGGGGTGACATACGGTGACCCGACCGTGATGACATGTTGGGATGCAGATCGATTGGATTTGGGGCGCGTTGGGATTCGGCCAGACCGGGAGAGATTGTGCACCGATGCTGCCCGAGACATCGAAATACTTGACTGGGCGAACGACCGGGCACGAGAGCGGCACGTGCCGGAGTGGATCAAGGGGATAACTTTAAGTCCAGAATGATCACCAGACTACCGCGCAATCCTTATCCTCAATTTATCTCGCTACGATTTCCATGTATTGACACGAAGTAGCTTCGCCCTGCGACCTCAGCCATCGCAGAATATTCCATAGTGCCTGACAATCGGCCTCAAGATACTCAAGAATAGCAATCATCTCAGGCGTATTCATAGTATCACTGCTTTCAAAGGCCTTCCAACCCATCACCATCGCCGTCAAGCCTTCATCCAAATCACCAGGCCAAATAGTTTCAAAGTTTCTATCCCAATCACTCAAAGCTTTTGCGGTAGCCTTCAACCCAGTCTTTAGCATTCCTGGAAGGGCAACCGGCCCCCCCGTGAAAATTTCGCGAAGATCGACCCAAGGTATCTACTCGAGCAAAATTTGTGTCGGAGTGACGGTTCCCTAGAGAGACGGATGAAGTTATCGGTGCGGGCAATCGAGCATTGGGGTCCGGTCTTGCCCCCGCTCTCACCACCTGGGCGGACGCTTCTCGTTGAAGGCGTCCAGCCCCTCCTGGGCATCGTCGGTCTCGATGATGTTGCAGATGGTCTCGACCACGGTTTCAATGGCGCGGCGGTATTCGAAATCGTTTTGGCGCATGAAACTGTCGCGCGCGAGTTTCATTACCACGGGTGATTTTTGCGCCAGCTCCCGGGCCATGGCGCGGGCCTCGGGCAAGACCTGGTCGGGCGGCACGGCCTTGTTGATCAGGCCACGCTCAGCGGCCTCGCGGTAGCTGATGGTATTGCCCGTGAACAGCAGCTCGAAGGCCTTGTGGCGGCCGATTTGTTTTGGCAGGTGCACGAAATGCATGGCCGGGATCAGACCGACGTTTATTTCCGGATACGACATGTCGGCTTCTTCGTTGGCAATCAAAATATCGCAGGAGACGGCCAGGGTGACACCGGCGGCTCGCGCCGGGCCGGTCATGGCGGCGATGGTCGTTTGCCCATGCGGTATTGCAGGTCGTGCATGGTGAAATAAAGCTCTTCCAGGAAGGTGCGCAGATCGAGGCCGGACCCGCTTGGCCCGTCGCTATTACGGCCGCAACCAAGTCGTACAGATCATTTCGGGTAAGTAGATGCATCGTGGTGCGCGGCATCTGCGATCATTGAGCTATGCCTCGCCAGCTTGCGGCCCAACGATTTCAAGCTCGCGTTCGCCCACCAGGCGGACCTCGCCGATGCCCAGGGGCTGGTGGAAGAGGCGCAGGTAGGCCGGGCTCTCGGAGGGGCCGACGTCTGCGAGTCCCTGACGGGCGGCCTGGGTGGCGGCGGCGGCGATGGTCAAAGTTTTGGGCTCGATGACGACGCCGTAGACCAGGCGAGCGAAGTCAAGACTGATATATTCCTCGATGACGTCGGCCAGCACCCGTTCGGGGTCGCGCTCCAGCGCCGCACCATGGCCGCCGCCGCCGGCCGAGATGTGGCAGAGCACGTCGCCTTCGCGAAGCTCCACCGCCTCCATCGGCATCACCGGCAGAATTCGCTGGTTGGGGCCGGGGTTGAGGATGTTCCAAGAAGGCGTGCCGGGGCTGCCGCCATCCAGGCCATAGGGGAGATATCGTCGGCGGTCGGAACGGATCACCAGGCGGGCCTCTTGCGTGCGCAAGCGGTACTGGCGCACGAAGGCCGGGGCGCCGCGAAAGCGGCCGGGGCCGCCGGAATTGTCGACCAGGGCGTAGCGCTCGATCTCGACCGGATAGAGCGCCTCGATCATCTCCACCGGCTGGTTGGTGATGTTGCCGCCGGGATTGGGAATGCCGTGCACACCATCACGATGCGGCAGTGCGCCCCAGGCCCCGGCCAGGGTCTCGGTGCAGACGAAGGGCCGGCCCTCGTGCCAGCCGCCGATGGCGGGGAAGCTGACGCCGCCCTCACCGGCCGCCGGGACGCGTTCGGGCACGACCTGGGCGAAGGCGCCAAACAAGGCGTCCAGCATGCGCCAGCCGATGATGGCGCGGGCCCCGCAGGCCCCGGGCAGGCGGGGATTGACCAGCGTGCCCTCGGGCGCCACCAGCTCGATGGGCCGGATGAAGCCCTGGAAGTTGGGGATCTCGGCCGTGCTCAGGCACTTTACGACGAGAAAGGCGGCCGACTTGGTGAAGGGAATGGGGCAGTTGATGCCGCCCGGCACCTGGTCCGAGGTGCCGCTCCAGTCGACCGTCATGTGGTCGTCCTCGATCTCCACCGCAACCTGCAGAATCAGTGCCTCGGGGTCTTGGCCCAAGCCGTCGAGATAGTCGGTAAATTCATAGCGGCCGTCGGGCAGCGCCTCGATCTCGGCCCGCATCAGGGCCTCGGCGTGGTCGTGAAGGGCCTCGATGGTGGTCCGGAAGGTGTCGGCGCCATAGCGCTCCAGCAAGGCCAGATAGCCCGCCTCGGCGGAGCGGCAGGCCGCCACCTGGGCCCGCATGTCGCCGGCCACCTTGTCGGGCAGCCGCGTGTTCTTGGCCATCATCTTGAAGAAGGTGTCGTTGGGCCGGTCTTCCTCGTACATCTTGATGATGGGGATGCGCAGACCTTCCTGATAGATCTCGATGGCGAAGACGGCGCCTGAGCCGGGCGCGATGCCGCCCATGTCGGTCTGGTGCACCAGCGTCGCGGCAAAGCCCTCGAGGCGGTCGGCGAAGAAGATGGGCTTGACGATGTAGACGTCCGGCAGGTGCATGCCGCCGCCGCCATAGGGATCGTTCCAGACGAACATGTCGCCGGGCCGCATGTCATCGCCATAGTCGGCAATCAGCTGGGCCAGGGCATCGGGGAACGAGCCCAGGTGCAGCGCCATGGTCAGGCCATGCGCAATGGCCCGGCCCTGGGCGTCGCAAAGCCCCGTCGAATAGTCCATGGAATCGCGCACGATCGAGGAATAGGCGGTGCGCATGATGACCAGCGCCATCTCGTCGGCGATCGAGCCCAGCGCGTTCTGGATCACCTCCATGGTCACGGGATCGGCTTTCATTTTTCCTCTCGTGCCTTGATGACGATGTTGGCGCTGGCGTCGAGTCCGGCTTGCCAGCCCGGCGGAACGACGCACGTCGCGTCATATTCCTCGACAATCAGTGGCCCAGGCCGCTGGCGGTCTTTTAGTTCATGTCGGCTCAAGACCTGGGTCTCGATGTGGCCATGGTCGGGTCCGAAATAGGCGCGCCGGGTGCCACCATCGGTGCTCTCGCCCGGCAGCGCGGACAGGGGGTCGTAGGCCAACTCAGGCGGTGCCACCCGCCCGGCGACACGCAGCGCCACGCACTCCACCGCCTCGTCCTCGGCCCGGTGGCCGTAGGTGCGTTCGTGCTCGGCCCCGAAGGCGGCGGCCAGGTCGGCCAGATTGCTGCGGCTCTCGGCACCGCCATTGGGCAGCACCAGCTCATGGGCCTGGCCGTAATAGCGCAAATCGGCAAAGCGACGGATCTCGACCTCGTCGGCGCCAAAGCCTTCGGCTGCCATGGTCTGGCGCAGGCTGGCCAGAAGGGGCTCGTAGGCCGCATCCAAATCTGCTGCCGTGAGGCCGTCGAGGCGGCGCAGGAAGGCCCGGTTGGTCTCGTGCTCGACGGCCGAGAGCAACAGCCCGAAGGCGCTGAAGACGCCGGGGTTGGGCGGCACCAGGATCTCGCTCATGCCCATTAGGCGGGCCACTTCGGCGGCCACCACCGGGCCGCTGCCGCCAAAGGCAAACAGCGCGAAATCGCGCGGGTCGCGGCCGCGATAGGTCGAGACCGCCTTGACCGCCCGCACCATGGTGCTGCCGGCCACCTGGTAGACGCCATAGGCGGCCTCTTCGAGGCTTTTGCCCAGCGGCTTGGCGATGCGATCGCTCAGCACCTTTTGAGCCTTGCCGACATTCAAGGCCAAGGCGCCGCCAACCAGATGGTTGGGGTTGAGATAACCCAAGGCCACCATGGCATCGCTGAAGGTAGGAAGTTCGCCGCCCCGGTCGTAGGCCACCGGGCCCGGATCGGCACCGGCACTTTGCGGCCCCACGTGCATCAGGCCGCCGGCATCGAGGGCGACGATGGAGCCGCCGCCGGCGCCGATCTCGGAGATGTCGATAACCGGCAGCTTGAGTGCGAAGCCGCCGCCCATGACCAGCTTGGACGAGAGATTGATGCCGGCGCCGACTTCGTAATCGCCGGTCTTGTCGACCCGGCCCTCCTCGACCATGGCCGCCTTGGCCGTGGTGCCGCCCATGTCCAGCGTGATGCAGTCGGGGCCGGCGCTCATCTTGGCCACCTCGGCGGCGCCGATGACACCGGCGGCGGGGCCGGATTCGACGATGTAAGCGGGCCGTTCGGCCGCCGCCGCCAGGCTCATGGTGCCGCCGTCCGACTTCATTACCTGCAGCGGCGCACGAATGCCGGCCTTGCCCAAATGACGCGACAACGAAACAAAATAACGCTCCAGGATGGGGCCCAGATAGGCGTTGATGACGGTCGTGCTGGTGCGTTCGTATTCGCGGATCAGCGGCAGGATGTCGCTGGAACAGGTAATGAAGGCGCTTTCCAGGTGCTGGCGCAGGATCTCCGCCACCCGGCGTTCGTGATCGGGATTGGCATAGGCATGCAACAGCGAAATGGCCACGGCCTCGACGCCGGCGGCCTTGAGCCGCTGGCCGGCCTGCTCGACGCTTTGCTCGTCGAGTTCGCGGCGCACTTCGCCAAGCGGCCCCAGGCGCTCGTCGATCTCGAGCCTGAGCCGGCGCGGCACCAGGGGCTCGGGCTTGGGATAGTTGAGCACGTACATCTCGGGAATGCGCAAACGCCGCATGTCCAAAACATCGCGAAAGCCCCGCGTCGTGACCAGGCCGGTCAGCGCGCCGCGGCGTTCGAGGATGGCGTTGGTGGCGACCGTAGTGGCATGCACGATGCCTTCGACGGCCTCGGGCTCGGCGCCTTGTTCAGCCAGCGCTTGGTTTAGGCCAGCCACGATGCCGCGGCCATAGTCGTCCGGCGTCGATAGCACCTTGCGGCTTTGCTGGCTGCCGTCCGCGCCGATCAGAATGACGTCGGTGAAGGTGCCGCCGATGTCGATGCCGACGCGATAGCGCATGCTGGTCCAGTTCGTTACCCCAGTGGTGGGCCACATTTCATGCTAGAACGCCGGGGCGTGCAAGCAGTGGAGAGTAAAGCGTGACGGCGTCAACCAAACCGATCGGCGAGTTCGTCTGCCGGGTGCAGCAGAACGCCTGGATCAACGACGAATACAAACATCTCGTGCTGGCGGCCCCGGCGGCTGCCTTGGGCGCCGGGCCGGGCCAGTTTTTTCACCTCCTCTGCCCCGCCACGGAAACCGATCAGCCCTTCCTGCGCCGGCCCATGAGCGTCTATCGCTGCAACCTGGACGCCGGTCGGCTGGAATTCCTCTACAAGGTCGTCGGCGCCGGCACCCGTTCCATGGCGACACTGGCGGCGGGCGATGATTTCGAAATACTGGGGCCGCTGGGCCATGGCTTCGAGATCGATCCGGCCTGGCGGCACATCATCATCGTCGCCCGCGGCGTCGGCCTGTCGACCCTGGCACCGCTGGTGGCGGCGGCCAAGGCCGCCGGCACTGGCGTCAGCGCCATCCTCAGCGCACGCTCGCCGGAATTGCTGATGTCGGCCGACAGCATGGCCGCCGACGGTGCCGACGTGGTGACGCTGACCGACGCGGACGGCTCCTCCGATCCGGCCGAGGTCGAGAATCTTGTGCGCACGCTGGCCACCACCACGCCCATCGACGCCTTCGCCACCTGCGGCTCCAACCGCCTGCTCGGGCTGTTGCAAGCCCTGGGCGCGGAATACGGCATCCCGGGTCAAGTGGCGCTGGAACAGGCCATGGGCTGCGGCCTGGGCATGTGCTTTGCCTGCGTGCGCCGCTTTCGCACGTCTGAGGGCGAGATCTACAAACGGGTCTGTTGGGAAGGTCCGGTGTTCGACTTGCAGGAAGTCATTACCGGGTAATCGCGGCTTCCTGCCACCAGTCCGCCGGCAGCTTGCGTTTGCCAAAGCCCAGCTTGATATCGAGCCACAGCGCCAGCCGCCTGAGCTTTGTGCCCATCAGCCAGCGCAAGGCCCGCATGGCGGGCCGGCTGAAATCCTTGTTGTAGGGACATACCCGCATGCAGATGCCGCAATCGGTCTTGATGCGGGTCCAGTATTCGAAACACTTCTCGGCGTCCGAGGTCCACTTTTTCACTCCGGCCAGGCCTGATTTGTTGGCCACCTCGAAGCTTGGCGGGCCAAACGGCAGGGCGCGCGGCGGGCAGTCGATGGCGCAACGCTGGCAGATGGCGCAGAACTCGGCCACACCAAAGGGCTGGGGCCGGTCGAGGGCCAGGGGCATATCCGTAAAAACCTTGGAAAAGCGCACCCGGGGCCCGAATTCCCGGTTGATCACCATCTGGTGGCGGCCGTATTCGCCGAGCCCCGCCTTGACCGCGAAGGGAATGGCCAGGGCCGTGTCATTCATGTTGGCCACCGCCTGGTAGCCCAAATTGCGAACGTACTGGGCCAACATGGCCAGGTTGGCGGCCTCGGCCGAATAGCCCTTGCCCACGGCGGCCGAACCGGTGGCCGAGGGAAAAGTGTTGATCAGCCCCATGTCCATGGCGTGGCCCACGACGATGACCGTCGTCAGCCCCTCGGGCATCTCATTGGGCCGGGATTCTTTGTCGATGAGACTGAATTTTCGCTTATAGACCCAGCGTTCGTCGTATTCGGCGATGCCCACCAGGTCGGCACCGAGAAAACGGGCCACGCGCTTGACCTCGGCCGTGACCTGGGCGGCGTCATCGACGGGCACTTTTTCCGCCGCCGGCGGGTGGTAGGCGGCGATGGGATCCTGAAAGCCTTCTCGCACGCCTTCGGCCTGACCGCGTTCGGAATAGGTCCGGGCCACCACCCAGGAAGCGTTCCTCAAGGCAAAATCGCGCTGGCGAAAGCCGTCGGGCTTGCGCGGCCGGGGATCTTTCTGCTGGGCGTAGAAATCGGCCACGGCGTCGGACATCACGTCCTGGTCCCACTGCACCCGGCAGAACATGTCATTGCGCTGGTCGAAGGGTTCGAAGTCGGCGCCGATCTCGAAACCGGCCTCGCGGTCGCCGGCCCGCAGGCGCTGCTCGCGCGCTTCCTCCCCGGGTGGCCGGTTGGCCGGCCAGCTCTCCCTTGGTGGCTTTTCACCTGATAACATGGCGCCAGTTTACACGCCGGAGACAGCCATGGTCGATCTCAGCGTCACTATCGGAGATGTCACCCTCGCCAATCCCATCATGCCGGGCTCGGGCACCTTCGCCGAGGGCATAGACCGGGTCATCGATCTGGATCTATTGGGGGCACTGGTCTCCAAGACCATCACGCCCGATGTGCGCGAGGGCAATCCCCAGCCCCGCATCACCGAATACCGCGATGCCATGCTTTGTTCCATCGGCATACCGAGCAAGGGGCCCGAGCACTACGTCGAGCAAGTGGTGCCCTTCTACCAGGACTTCCGGCCGCCGCTGGTGTGCTCCATCTCGGCTGCCACGGCGGCCGCCTTCGGCGAGCTGGCGAGACAGGTCAGTGTCGACGGCGTGGCCGTCATCGAGGCCAACATCTCGTGCCCCAACCTGGAACAGGACGGCCGCGCCTTCGCCATGGAAGAAGGCCCGACCGAGGCCGCCGTCGCCGCCATCAAGGCGGCCAGCGACCTTCCGGTCTGGGCTAAACTCACGCCCAACGTCGGCGACATCACGCTGATCGCCAGGGCCGCTGCCGCCGGCGGTGCCGATGCCCTGGTGGTGGCAAATGCGCTGTTGGGCATGGCCATCGATACCGATAGATTCCGGCCCAAGCTGGGTAACCTGATGGGCGGCCTGACCGGGCCGGCCACCAAGCCGGTGATCCTGCGCATGGTCTACCAGTGCGCCCAGGCCGTGGATTTACCGATCATCGGCTGCGGCGGCATCGCCACTTGCGAAGACGTCATCGAATACCTGCTGGCCGGGGCCGCGGCAGTGCAGGTGGGCACGGCCAGCTTCCGCCACCCCGGCACCATGCCGCGCCTGCTGCAAGAGCTGCCGGCCTGGTGCGAACGCCGGGGCATCGCACGTATCAGTGACCTCACGGGCGCCATGGTGACCGACGTCACGGAACCCGAGCGCGAGGCGGCGCTTTGAGTTTCACCGGCCACAGGCCCTCGTCCACCCTCCTCCCTCTCGTGTTAGGCTGTCGATAATGCCCACACTAGAAGTCCGTTACTGGCCCAAACGCCTCTGCATCGGCCCCGGCTCGCTGGCCGAGCTGCCCGAGCTGATGGCCGGGTTGCGCCGCCAGCGTGCCCTGGTGGTCTGCGGCCGCACCGTGGCCGGCGGCAACATGCTGGCCAGCGTGCGCCGCGACCTGGGTGCCGGCCTGGCCGGGATCTTCAGCGGCGTCGAGGCGCACACGCCGCTGGCCGTCGTCGAGGCTGGCCTGGCGGCGGCCCGGGAGTGCCAGGCCGACACCCTCATCAGCGTCGGCGGCGGCTCCACCATCGACGCCGCCAAGGGCATCGCCATTCTCGACGCCAGTGGCGGCGATCTGGCTCCCTATCAGGTGGCACGGGGCGAAGGGGGCGCGGCCGAGCGGCCCGAGCTCGAGGGCGACTCGCTGGTTCACATCGCCGTGCCGACGACCGCCGGTTCGGCCTCGGAAGCCATGCCCACGGCCGGGATTCGTGATCCAAAGGCTGGGCGAAAACTGCTCTTTTGGGATGATCATCTGGTGCCGGCGGCGGTGATCCTGGACCCCGAAATGGCGGTTCACGCCGGCCCCGAGCTCAGCGCCGCTAGCGGCATGACGGCGCTGGCGCGCTGCCTGGAAGGCCTTTATTCGCGTGACCGCCAGGCCATTTCGACGGGTCTCTCGTTGCACGCGGCAAAGCTTTTGGTCGAGGCCCTGCCGCGCAGTATCACGGCGCCCGATAATCTCGAGGCCCGCCAGGCCTGCCAGTTGGCAGCCCTGATGTCGGGCGTCGCCTCGATCAATGCCATGGCCTCGGTGGTGCACGCCATCGGCCACGGCGTCGGCGGGCGATATGGGCTGCAACACGGCATCTCGCACGCCCTGCTGCTGCCGCCGGCCGTGCGGCTGCTGCTGCCGGCGGTGGGCGCGGACGGCGGGTTGGTGGCGGCAGCGCTGGGGGGCGTTGGCGACGATCCCGCCGAAGCCGCGGCCGGGGCCATCGAAGCGCTGCTCGACAAGCTGCCGCTGCCCAGGCGTTTGCGCGATGTCGGCGTGGCCCAGGACGAAATCGCCGAATTGGCGGCCGGCACCATGGACGACTACATGATGGATTATGCGCCACGGCCCGTGACGGAGCCCGAGATCGCCGCCCTGCTGGCCGCGGTCTGGTAGCAGTGGCGACGGTTTCGCAAACCCTGGCGGCCTGGATCGCCGAGGCCGAAGTGCCGCCGGCGCAACGGGAAAAATCGACCCTTCGGGTGCTCGACACCATCGGCCTGGTGGCAGCCGCACTGAACACCCCACAGGCCGAGGCTGTCACTGATTTTGCCGCTGCCCAGGGCGGCCAAGCAGAGGCCGGCCTGGTCGGCGGGCGGCGCCTGCCGGCGGCTCTGGCGGCGCTGGTCCAGGGCACGCTGGCCCATTCCTTCGACTACGACGACACCTTTGCCGACAGCGTCGTTCACCCCGGCAGCGTCGTCGTGCCCAGCGCCCTGGCGGTGGCCGAAGCGGCCTCAGCCGACCGCGGCGCCGTGCTCGATGCCGTGGCTATCGGTTACGAGGTGGCGGCGCGGTTGGGTGCCGTTGCCGGGCGCGGTTTGCACGCTCGCGGTTTCCATGCCTCCGGGGTCATCGGGCCCCTGGCGGCCGCCGCCGTGGCAGCCCGGTTGGGCGGCCTGACGGCCGACCAGGCGGCCCAGGCGCTGGGCCTGGCCGGCAGCATGTCGGGCGGCCTTTTGGCCTTCATCGACGACGGCTCGTGGTCCAAGTGGCTGCACCTGGGTTGGGCTGCCCAGGGCGGCATCACGGCGGCCGGCCTGGCGGCCCGCGGCTTTCGCGGTCCGGCCTCGGTGCTGGAGGGGAGCCACGGGCTGTTTGCCGCGCATATTGGCAGCGGCCAGGGGGTCGAGGACGTTTGCCAGGAATTGGGCCGGGAATGGCGGGGCGACGCGGCGCTGTTCAAGACCTATCCCTGCGCCCACGTGATCCAGCCGTTTCTCGACAGCGCCATAGCAGCCCGGGCCGAAGAGGGCCTCACGCCCGATGCCATCACAGAAGCCACCTGCACCTTGGCGCCCTGGGCGGTGGCCATCGTGGCCGAGCCGCGCCCGCCCAAACTCGTGCCCGCCGGCCCCCTCGAGGCCATCGGCAGCCTGCCCTTCATGGTCGCCGCGGCGCTGGCTGACGGCCGCGTTGATCTTGACACCCTGGCGCCCGAAAGCCTGGTGCGGCCCGACCTCTTGACCCTGGCGGCGCGCGTCGAGCACCAGGCCGACGCGGCCCTCGGTCAGGGCTTCGATGGCCGGCTGGAGATCATGGCCGGCCGCCGCCTGCACTACGAGGTCAAGGCCCAGGCCGCGACGCCCGAAGGCCTGCGGGATAAATTCCGCCAGAACGCCGGACGCAATTTCGCCGCCCCCACCGTCGCTGCCATCGAAAGCGCCGTCGATGGCTTGGTGGCTGACGGATTTGCGCCGCTGTGGCAGGCTTGTGCTTCCCTGCCAGGAGCAGACAGCGAATGAACGAAACCAAATCCTCGCCGGCCAAGCTTCGGCTCGCCGTCGACGTCGGCGGCACCTTCACCGACGTGACGCTGTTCGACGCCGCCAGCGGCGCGCTGGCCTCGACCAAGGTGCTGACCACGCCGGCCGACCGCGCCGCCGGTGTGCTGGCCGGCATCGAGGCGGCGCTAGGGGCGACGGACGGAGCGGACGGGGCGGCGGTGCGCGAGGTGGTTCACGGCTCGACCACCGGCACCAACGCCCTGATCGAGCACAGCGGCGCCAAGGTCGGACTGCTGACCACCCGGGGCTTTCGCGACGTGCTCGAGATCGGCCGCATCCAGCGGCCCATGGCCGGGCTTTACGACATCTCCGTCGACCGGCCGCCGCCGCTGGTACCGCGCCACCTTTGCCTCGAGGTCGACGAGCGCCTGGACGCCGCCGGTGCCGTGCTCAGGCCGCTCGACGAGGAGGCCGTGGCCGCCGCCGCGGGGGTCTTCGCGGCAGCCGGCGTCGAAGCCGTGGCGGTGTGTTTCCTGTTTTCCTACCTCGATCCGGTGCACGAGCAACGCGCCGGGGAAATCCTGGCAGCCGCCTTGCCCGGCGTGCCGCTGACGCTCTCCTGCCTCGTCAGCCCCGAATACCGCGAATACGAACGCGCCTCGACGGCCGTCATGAACGCTTATCTCACGCCCATCATGGCGGCCTACCTCGACGACCTGGAGGAACGCCTGGGCCAGAGGCTGGCAGCGGCCAAGCTTTTCATCATCCAGGCCAACGGCGGCTCGACCTCGGTCGAGGAAGCCCGCCAGCGCGCCGTCACGACGGTCAATTCAGGCCCCGCCGGCGGCGTCGTGGCGGCTGCCTATTATGGCCGCCGGCACGGCCGCCAACGACTGGTTTCGGTCGACATGGGCGGCACCTCGTTCGACATCGGCCTGATCGAGGACGGCATCTCCAAGATCACCACGGAAGGCGCCTTCCAGGATCTGCCGGTCAAGATCCCGATCATCGATTTGCACATCATCGGCGCCGGCGGCGGCTCCATCGCCTGGCTCGACCCGGGCGGTGCGCTCAATGTGGGGCCGCGTTCGGCCGGTGCCGATCCCGGTCCGGCCTGCTACGGCCGCGACGGCGATCAGCCCACGGTGACGGACGCCAACCTGGTGTTGGGAAGACTCAATCCGGACTACTTCAACGGCGGCCGAATGGCCCTGGATGCCGACGCCGCGAGCCGGGTGGTGGGGACGCTGGCGGCGGCCATGGGGCTCGGTCTCGAGGAGACCGCGCTGGGCATCGTCAAGGTGGTCAACGCCAACATGATCAGGGGCATCGCCACGGTAACCATCCAGCGCGGCATCGACGTGCGCGACTTTTCGCTCTGCTCCTTCGGCGGTGCCGGCGGCGTGCATGCCGTCGACATCGCCCGCGAACTGGCCATGAAAGAGACCATCGTGCCGCCGCTGGCTGGCACCTTCTCGGCCGTCGGCCTGCTGGTCACTGAGATGCGCCACGATTTCGTCACCGCCTTGGGCGGCCTGCGTGCGGAAGAGGCCGATCTCGAGGCCTTGGAATCCCACTACCGGCGCATGGAGGACGAGGGCCGGGCGGCGCTGGCGGCCCAGGGGTTCGCCCCGTCAAGCATTCAATTGAATCGTTCGGCCGATCTCAAGGTGGCGGGGCAGACCTACGAGCTGTCGCTGGCGCTGCCGCGAGGGGGGGCTTTGGATGCGGCCGGCGTCGAGGCCCTGCTGGCCGCTTTCGGCGATCTCTATCGCAAACGCTACGCCTTCTTTTTTGCCGGCGAGCCCATCGAGCTGGTCAACCTCAGGCTCCAGGCGCTGGGGCAATCGGAACCGATCGAGCTGCCCGAACAGACCGGCGGCAGCGCCGCCAAGGGCAGCCGGCCGGTCTATTTCGAGGTTTCCGGCTTCGTCGAGACCGCGGTCTATGCCCGCGAAGGACTGGCGCCCGGCAGCACCATCGCCGGTCCGGCCGTGATCGAGGAGGAAACCGCCTGCACCGTGGTGCCGCCCGATGGCCGCGCCGAGGTGGCCGGCGACCTCGGCCTCTTTATCGACCTGGCCACGGGAGAGCCCTCATGACCGACATGATCACCATGCAGGTAATCCGCTATGCGCTGGAGCAGATCGCCGACGAGATGGGCTACACCCTGGTGCGCACCGGGCGCTCGACCATCATCACAGAGATCAAGGACATCTCCTGCGTCGTCACCGATGCGCGCGGCCAGACCGTGGCCCAGGCCCACCACACGCCCAGCCTGCTGGCCGGCTTCGAGATCACCATGCGCGAGCTGGTGGCGGCCTACCCACCGGACGCGCTCGCGCCCGGCGACGTCATCATCACCAACGATCCCTATAAGGGCGGCCAGCACATCATGGACCTTTACGCCATCGCGCCGGCCTTCCACGAGGGCGAGCTGGTGGGCTTCGTGGGCAACATCACACACCATTCGGACCTCGGCGGCGTGGCCGCCGGTGGCGTCGCCGGCGGCATCCGCGAGATCTACCTGGAAGGCCTCAGGCTGCCCATGGTCAAGCTGCTGAAGGGCGGCGTCGAGGACCGCGAAATCTCCGCCATCATCGAGAACCAGATCAGGCTCCCCGAGAAGACGTTGGGCGACATCCGGGCCCAAATCAGCTCGCTGATGGTGGGGACAGAGCGCCTGGACCGGCTTTTCCTGCGCTACGGCTGCGCCGTGGTGCGCCAGGCCTGGGGCGATCTTCTGGACTATTCCGAACGGCGCATGCGCCAGGGCCTGACGGCGCTGCCCGACGGCGTCTATCAGGCCGAGGATTTCATCGACGACGACGGCATCGGTGACCAGCCCATCCGCGTCCACGTCAGCGTCGAGATCCGCGGCGACCGGGTCATTGTCGACCTCAGCCAGTCCGACCCCCAGGCCCAGGGCAACACCAACTCGACCATGGCCAACACCCACGCCGCCATCTACTACGTCATGATTGCCGTGGTCGATCCCCATACACCGCCCAATTCGGGCTGTTACCGGCCCATCGAGGTGGTGACCAAACCCGGCACCGTGGTCCATCCCCTGCCGCCCGGCGCCGTGGCGGCGCGCACCAACTGTTCGCAGAAGATCGTCGAGGCCATGTATGTGGCTCTCTCGGAGGTGGTGCCCGAACGCGTTACGGCAGGATCGCACGGCCAGATCTCGACCTGCGGCTTCGGCGGCCGCGACCCCGCCACCAACGAGCCCTTCATCTTCACCGACATCCAGGGTGGCGGCAACGGCGCCCGGCCTTTCGCGGATGGGGCGGACGGCCAGGACAGCCATCTGCCGCGTTTCATGAATACGCCCGTGGAAGCCGTCGAAAGCCGCTTTCCCGTGCGCATCGAACGCTATGAATTCATCCCCGATTCGGGCGGTGCCGGGCGCTACCGGGGCAGCCTGGCGCTGGTCCGCGACATCCGCCTGCTGGTCGACGAAGTGAGCTTCGCGCGCTATGGCGACCGCCACAAGTTCGCCCCCCAGGGCCTGTTTGGCGGCCAGCCGGGAGCCTGCGGTGCTTTCGTGCTGAATCCCGGAACGGCCGCCGAGACGGTACTCAAGTCGAAAGGCCTCGATACCCTGGCGGTGGGCGACCTGGTCAGCCTGCGGCTGCCCGGTGCCGGCGGCTACGGCGATCCGGCCGAGCGCGACCTCGACGCCATCGAGCGCGATCTGGTGGATGAAAAAATCACCCCCGAGGCCGCCGAACGGGACTACGGCGTGGTGCTTGACAATCGCGGCCAGGGTATCGATCGCGAGGCCACGGCAGTCAAACGGAGGGGGGCCTAAGGCACTCTCTCAGGCGACTTTTGCCTTCGGGCGACCGCGCTCGCGAACCTTGAACCTGCCGTACAGCAAGGTTGGGTTATGTTCGAAAGCATCGCAGGCGATCTTTACCGCGGCCGGCACGACGTCTCGGCCGTGATAGTTTTTGACGGTCGTCAGCGAGACGCCAAGCAAGTCGGCGGCTTCGTTGTTGGATAGCTGAACCCGGCGCTGCCAGGCCTTGAATTCCCGGCCCGACATTTCCTGCTGCCACAAGGCCAGGCTGAGCAGCGCATCAGCACCGTAGTCGAGGCCGTTCGGCCAGGCGATGCCGGAGCCGTTGTGGATCAGGTGGGCCTGAGCGAAGGCCTCGGGATCGTCACGAAAAACCTTGAAATGCCGTGACCGCGCGCAAAGGCCTGACAGATCCGCGTCGACCTCAGTTCCATCCTTAAAGATGGCCCGCAGGGACAGGGGGCCAACAACCTCCAGCTTTTTGATGCGGGGCACCTCGGTCATTTGAATTCGTCCCATTGCCGCAAGAGATTGTCTTCGTTTTCTTCGATCCATGCGCAGGCCCTGTCGAGCGCTCTTGCAGGAATGTGGCCGACCATGACGGCCCGACTGCGGATGTTCACTTTGGCCTCGTGCTCCGCCTGGATCACGTGGACATGTGGTGGATTGTCATCCTCGAAGTAGAGGTAGATGGTGATCCCACCCAGCCTGGCCACTGTTGGCATGTGTACTAATATAGGTCAATATTTGGCCTAGTCAAGGGTTGGGCCGCAGCGCCCCTCCCCCTACATCTCCAGCAACCGCCCGTAGCCCTCGACAAGCTGTTTGATCCCCAGCGTTCGCAGGGTCGACCAGATGGTGGCCTGGTTGGAGGTGACGACAGGCTTGCCGGTTTGCTCTTCCAGGCGCTGGGCCACACCCATGGAGTTCCAGTTGGTGCAGGAAAGAAAGACGGCGTCGCAGTCCGGCGCCACCGCCTGGCAGACGAAGTCGACGATGGCGTCGTCGGGATCGGCGCCGATCTCCAGGTTCGAGGCATGGGCCCGGCCCTCGAGCGCCAGCACCTCGAAGCCGTTGCCCTCGAGGTATTCGCCGACCATGCGGGTCATGGTTTCGGGGTAGGGTGTGGCCACGCTCAGCTTCGCCGCGCCCAATAGTTCCAAGGCTTGCAGCACGGCGGTCGAGGTCGGCACCGTGGGGATGCCGGAGGCCTCCTCGATACGCGCCTTGATCTTTTGGTCATAACCCGGGCCTTCGATCAGGCTACCACCGGTGCAGGCATAGACGATGACGTCGACGGCAGCCGAGGCCAGGTGCTCGGTGGCAGTTTCGATGTCCTGGTTCATGCGCTCGAGGCCGTCGGCGTCGGAACCTGTCATCCACATGCGGGCCGCATGCAGCGAGGTCCGGGCCGGCAGCAGGCACTGGAAATCCCATTCCACCGTGGTGTTGGATGAGGGCAGCATGACGCCGATGCGTGTGCGCTGAGCCATTTTCACCTCGCTCGTTTGCCCGGGCAGTCTAGCTTATTGTGGTGTAACACCAAAGGAGGCAGCCCATGGGGCGTATGGTCGAAGGCGTCTGGCACAGCGAAGAAGTGATGGAGATGGACCGGCGCGGGGCTTGGATGCGGCCCGAGACGCGCTTTCGCAACTGGCTGGGCGAGGAGGGTTTCGCGCCCGAGGCCGGGCGCTACCACCTGTACGTGGCGCTCAACTGCCCCTGGGCCCATCGCACCATCGTCTACCGCAAGCTCAAGCGCCTCGAAGACATTGTCTCGCTCTCCTTCGTGCGGCCCCGGCGCACGGACCAGGGCTGGGTTTTCGATGCCGACGACGAAGCCTATCGCGATGCCGTGCTGGGCAAGCGCTCCTTGCACGAGATCTACAGCCTGGCCGACGCTGATTTCAGCGGCCGGGTGACGGTGCCGGTGCTGTGGGACCGGCAGCAAGGCACCATCGTCAACAACGAATCGGCCGATATCATCCGCATGCTGGACTCAGCCTTCACCGGCCTGGCGGAGGCCACGCCGGAACTCGCGCCGCAAGCTTTGCTGGCGGAAATCGACGCCCTCAACGAGCGCACCTACAACAGCGTCAACAACGGCGTCTACCGGGCCGGTTTCGCCACCAGCCAAGCCGCCTACGACGAAGCCTTCGCCGAGGTCTTCGCCACCCTGGACTGGCTCGACGAGCGCCTGGGCGAACGGCGCTTCCTGCTCGGCGACCCGACCAGCGAGGCCGACTGGCGGCTCTTTCCCACCTTGGTGCGTTTCGACGTGGCCTACCACGGCACCTTCAAATGCAACCTGCGCCGCCTGATCGACTACCCCAACCTCTGGCCCTACGCCCGCGACCTCTACCAGACCCCGGGCATCGCCGAGACCGTCGATCTGGAGACCTACAAGCGGGGCTACTATTCGCTCAGCGAACAGCGCAACCCGACCGGTATCGTACCGCGCGGACCCGAGATCAATTTCAGCATCCCCCACGGCCGCGGCTAACGCACCTCGAGCACGATGCGGCCGCGGCTGTGTTCGCCGGCCTCTAATAGATGCTGGGCCTCGGCGGCTTGTGAGAGCGGCAGGGTGCGGCCAACTTGGGGGCGAACGGCGCCACTGGCGACCAAGTCGAGCACGGCCTGCAACACGTAAATGGCGTCGTGGATGTCGGAACGCAGCACCTTGACGCCATACTCGGCGCCCAGGTCCTCGATGGGTTTGGCGATCAGCCAGACCAAACTGCCGCCGGGTTTGAGCACGGCGTAGGAGCGCCGGTGGATATCGCTGCCCAGAAGATCGAGCACGACGTCGTAGTCGCGGAGTTCGGTGGCAAAATCCTGCTCGTCATAAGCAACCACTGTGTCGGCTCCCAGGCTGCGCACGTATTCGGCGTTGGCGGCCCGGCAGGTGGCGGTGACCTCGGCGCCCAGGTTGCGGGCGATCTGCACCGCCATGCCGCCGACGCCGCCCGAGCCGCCATGCACCAGCACCCGCTGGCCGGCCGTGATGGTGACGCTTTCCATCAGCGGGATCCAGGCGCAGACGCCGGCGTGCACCGCCGCCGCAGCCTCGGTGAAGGAAACATTGGCGGGGCGGCGCACGACCTCGGCGGCGGCGCGCACCACCAGCTCGGTGTAAGCACCGTTCTCGGTGTGAGCGGTGATGAAGCATACTTCGTCGCCGATGGCCATATCGCTGACCCCGGATCCCAGCGCCACGACCGTACCGGCGCCGTCGCGACCGGGGATGGTGGGAAAGGTTTGGGGGAAAATTTCCTGCAACAGGCCCGCCCGCACTTTCCAGTCGCCCGGTGCGACGCTGGCCGCATGCACGGCGATCAGCACCTCGCCGGGACCCGGTTCGGGATCGGGCAGATCGCGGTAATGCAGGACCTCGGGGCCGCCATGATGGTCGAACTGTATGGCCTTCAAGAAAAACTGCCTCCGGGAACCTCGAGATGAAAATCGGTTTCGCGCTGATAAAGGTGCCCGGCGTTCAACACCAAGGCCTCGTCAAAGGGCCGGCCGACAAGCTGAAAACCGCTGGGCAGGCCAGCCACGAATCCGGCCGGCACCGCGAGCGCCGGCAGACCGAGGTAGCTGAAGGGCCGCGTCAGGCGGCCGAAGGTGGCCATCACGTGGGCCGCCCCATCGGCTCGTTCGGGGTTGCAGTCCGCCATGTTGGGGGTGGCATACTCGTAAACCGGTGTGTGCAGCAGATCGACCTGGCTGAACACCTGGTCGAGAAATTCCTCGAGCGCCGGGCCGCGGGCGCGCAGCGCATTGAGATAAAGGGCGGCTGGAATGAAAAGCCCGGCTTCCATTTCGCTGCGGATACCTTCGCTGTAATCGTCCGGGCGTTCCTGGATCCAGCGCTGGTGCAGTGCGGCTGCTTCGGACTTGAGGATGATCTGGGCCTGGGCAAACCAGCGTTCGGGATCGGGTATCGGAAGTTCCACGATCTCGGCCCCCAGCCCGCCAAAGACTTTTTTGCTTTCGCCCAGCAGGGCCTGAATTCGGGGATCGAGGTTGTCGTGAAAAAAATTCGTCGCCACACCGATGCGGCGGCCTGCCAGCGGCGCCTCGATCTCGGCTTCGTAATCGGGCACAGCCACCTGGGCGGCGCTGGGATCGGCCGGATCAGAACCGGCGATGACGCCCAGCACGCGGGCCAGGTCGCGCACGCTGCGGGCCAGGGGGCCGACGGCATCGGCAGACCAGGAGCGCGGCATGATACCGAAGCGGCTGATCCGGCCGTAGGTCGGCCGCAGGCCGGCGACACCGCAGAAGTAGGCCGGCAGGCGCACCGAGCCGCCGGTGTCGGAACCCAGCGCGCCATAGAACATCCGCGCCGCCAGGCCCACGGCCGAGCCGGTGGACGAGCCGCCCGGCGTGTGCAGGGTGTTCCAGGGGTTCAAACAATCACCGAAAGTGAGGTTGTGGCCGGTGGCGCCGGCCGCGAATTCGGCCATGCTGAGGGTGCCGAGGTCGAGCGCCCCGGCGGCGTCGAGGCGGCTCAGCACCGTCGCCGTGCGGTCAGCCACCACCTCGCGGCGGATCATTGAGCCGCAGGTCGAAATGCGGCCGGCGCGATAGAACATGTCCTTGTGGGCCAACGGCACGCCGTGCAGCGGACCGACACGGTCGCTCTCGGGGATTTGGTCGGCGGCCTTAGCGGCGGCCCGCGCGGCTTCCGCGTCGAGGGCGATGAAGACGTTGAGGTCTGGTTGCCGGGCACAGCGTTCGAGGCAGGCCTCGGTCAGCTCGAGCGACGAGAAACGTTTTTGGGCTATGCCGTCGGCGGCTTCGGTCAGCGACAGCCCAGCCAGCTCAGGGCTCATCGCCGCTGGCCGGCTTGGATCAGACGGCGGCTGAAATCGCCGCCCGGCTCGACGTCGAAATCCGCCGTCGCGGCCCGGCCGGCCAGCCGTTCCAACTCGGCCGCCAAGCGACCGGCGTCGGCGGGTGCGAGCTCCAGGCCCCAAAGGTCGCGGCCCAGCGCGGCGATTTGTTCGGGCATCGGCATGTTGGCTCCTTACCTGAAAACAGCACGACCCGCCAGCCTCGGGGGCCACGCTATAATAGCCTCCCACCGCAGCCGAGCAGGAACACGTGATGGCGAAGACCCTTAAGGACTGGCTTGATGAGCTGGAGGCCCACGACCTGCTGGCCCGCGTCAGCCACCAAGTGCACGTCAATCAGCTGGCCACGCTGATCGAGCAGAACCACCGCCAGGCGACGCTATTCGAGGACATCCAGGGCTATGACCTGCCGCTGGCCGCCAACACCTTTTCCAACCGCGCCATGATGGCCCTGGCGCTGGGCTGCCAGGAAGACGGCATCCTGGCGGCCTTGACGGAAAAGCGCCAAGCCCGCATCGCCCCGGTGGTGGTGGCCGAAGCGCCCTGTCAGGAAATCGTCGTTGCGGGCGAAGACGTCAATCTGGCCGCCTTGCCGCTGCACCTGCAGCATGAACTCGACGGCGCGCCCTACCTCTCGGCCGCCGTCATGGTGGCCCGTGATCCCCAGCGCGGCGTCAACAACCTGGGCATCTACCGCATGATGTATCGCGGCCCGAACGAGACCGGCATCGACGTCACGGCACCGCACAAGCTCAGGCACTATTACCAGCAGGCTTGCGAGCTGGGCCGGCCCTTGGAGGTGGCCGCGGTGCTCGGCCTGCCAGCCATCGACATGATGGCAGCCCTGGCGTCTACGCCCTTGGACGAGGACGAATACGAAGTGCTGGGCGGCTTTCGCGGTGAAGCGGCCGAGTTGGTGGCCTGCCACAGCGTCGATCTGTGTGTCCCGGCCAATGCCGAAATGGTGCTGGAAGGCGAGATGCTGCCCACTGGCTGGATCGCCGGCGAAGGCCCCTACGGCGAATTCACCGGCACCTACGGCGGCGGCCTCAAGCAGAACCCGACCATCCGCATCAAGGCCGTGACAAAGCGCCGCGATGCCATCTTTTTGTCCGGCACCCACGGCGGCCATCATCCCGGCTGGACCGACATGCATGTGCTCTTTCCCATGATCGAGCTCGACATCCACAATGCCCTGGTCCAGGCCGGCATCGACGTGCGCGCCGTGCGCGCCCTGCCGGCATCATCGGGCATGTGGGCGGTGGCCAGCATCAAGTCGATGTTCCGTGGCGACGGCAAGAACGCCCTGGCCCTGATGCTGGCGGCCTCGAAGCAAGCCTTTCCCAAGATCGCCGTGGTGGTCGATGAAGACATCGACATCTTCGACGACGAACAGGTCACCTGGGCCATGACCTGGCGGGCCCAACCCGACCAGGACTTGATGATTTTGCGCGACATGAAGGCGGTGCCACTGGATCCCTCGCTGCCCTCATCCATGCCGCCGGTGACGACATCGAAGCTGGGCTTCGACGCCACGGTGCCGGTGGGCCGCGACCGGGCCGACTTCGCCATCTGCCGCCCGACCGAAATTGCCAGCCCAGGGCGGCGCCCCGACTTGGCAGCGGCCGAATTCGACACCGCGCTAAATGACTTCATCGGCAGGGAGCCGGTGTTTTTTCAGGCCCTCATCGAGGAGTTCGGCGGCGACAACCTCAGGGCGCTGCTCGAATCCTTCGGCCGCCTCCGTCAAGGCGATCTGCTGGGCCGCGACGACAGCGGGCGCTACATTCTGCAAGCCCCGGCCGCCGACACAACCAGGTCGTGCGTTGACCGCAAGTGACAAGCGCAGATATCCTGCACCAGCAGCGCCGCACGAGCGGCCGCCAAGGGAGGATCATTATGAAAAAGTTGCTAAACACCGTTTCCAGCACCGCCGGCCTGAGCCTCATCGGCCTGGCGCTGTTGGGCGCCGCCTCGGCCGGCGCCGAAACCAAGATGAGGGCGGTTTCCTTCATACCCAAGACCCATCCGGTGATGATCCAGGCCATCGCCTGGACCGACAAAGTCAACGCCGGCCTCAAGGGCACCCTGAACATCAACTACGTCGGTGGCTCGGAAGTGATCGAACGCTTCCAGCAGGCCGAAGCGGTGCGCAACGGCGTCATCGACCTGGTCTACACCGTGACCGCCGACTACCAGGCCCATATGCCTTCGGGCCAGTCCATGGTGCTTTCCAGGCTCTCGCCCTCGGAGGAGCGCAAGTCGGGCTACTACGATTGGCTGGTCAAGCGCCACATGGAGAAGCTCAACGCCCGCTACCTGGCCCGGCTGCATTCCTCGGGCTTCTATCTCTGGGCGAACAAGAAGGCCGAGAAACTGTCCGATCTCAAGGGCCTGAAGATGCGCACCGGCTCGCTCTACGACCGTTTCATGCGGGCGCTGGGCATGGTGCCGGTGACCATGAATTCGCCCGAGGTCCACACGGCGCTGGAGCGCGGCGTAGTGGACGGCTTCGGCTGGCCCAACATGGGACCCCGCCAGCGCGGCTGGATCAAGAAGGCCAAGTACGTCATCGACCTGCCCTTCTTCGGCGCCTCCAACGTTGTGGCCCTGATGAACCTGGACAAGTGGAAAGGCCTCTCCAAGGCCACCCAGGACAAGATCGTCGCCATCTCGGCTGGCTACGAACCCAGCATGGTGGCCCACTTCAAATCCGGTGCAGCGGCCGAATGGAAGAAGCTCGATGCCGCCGGTGTGGTCCGCTACAAGTTCTCTGACGCCGTCAACAAGCAATACCTCAACATGGCCTACGACCTCGAATGGAAGAATCTGGCCAAGAAGGTACCGAATGACGTCGCGACGCTGAGGCGCATAACCGGGAACTAGTACCGCTTGCCCGGCCGGCCAACGCTAGCCGTCGGCCGGCCGGGCCGAGAGGAAAAATTCGCCATGCTCGTTGAGCGGCTCGGCAGTTTGATGGATTTCGCCGAGGATCTGCTCAGCGGCGTGGCAGTCATGGTGCTGGTGGCCATCACGCTCTCGGTCTGTCTCGAGGTGTTGCTGCGCTACGGCTTCAACAGCCCCATGGTCTGGGTCGTCGAAATCACCGAATACTCGCTGGTATATCTCTGTTTCCTCGGCACTTCCTGGGTGCTGCGCAACGACGACCATGTGCGCGTCGATTTGGTGATGATGGCCTTTTCCGAACGCTGGCAGCATCGTTTTCATGTGATCGGCTGCCTCTTTGGCCTGGCCGTCAGCCTGGTGCTACTGGTCTTCGGCGCCCGTGTGACGTG
>JASLXG010000151.1 GCA_030740435.1 Alphaproteobacteria bacterium
GATCTTCCAGCGCACGGACAGCTTCTTCCAATTCGTTTCGTAGGGGCAAAGGTGCGGCAAGGGGATCGATACCCGGGTAGCGGAACACCGCGGCCCAGTCGGTAATCTACGCTGGCGCCGTGGAAATAGCGGCCGCGGATATCGAAAGCCTCTCCTCCAGCCTCGATGCGGTGCTGGACGGTGCGGACGGAGTGTCTGAAACAGGGGATGTCGTGGGTTCCGTCTTCGTGGAAACCGACCCTACGGACGCCGATGAAGATCCGCTGAGCGACGATTTCATCGTCTAGATCGGAGTTTGACTGGGCGGTTTTCTGAAGAGAGAACCGCCTGATTTTCCTTCGATATCAGCGCACCAGCCCCGCGGCATGGGCGGTGATGCGGATGCGGCTGTCGTCGGGCGCCAGGCGGTAGGCTTGGGCGAAGTCGGCTTTGGCCAGTTCGGCGTCACCCTTGGCCTGGTGCGAAAAGCCCCGGTTGTGGAAGGCCTGGGCGTATTCCGGCGCAATCTCGATGGCCCGGCTGAAGTTGGCCACGGCCTCGTCGAAGCGGCGCAATTGATAGTAGCTGAGCCCCAGATTGTAATGCGCGCTGGTGTGGTTGGGGGTGATCCTCAGGGTGGCCTCGAAGTCCGAGCTGGCGCGTTCCAGCTTGCCTTTGAGAAAATTCGCCAGACCGCGGTTGTAGTAGGCGTTGGCGTCGTCCTTCGTCAGTTCGAGAACGCGGTCGAACATTCTGATGGCCCGGCCGTATTTGCGGCCCTGGGCCAAGAGCAGGCCGCGATAGAAGAACACCGAGGCGCTGTCGGGCACGCGCAGGCGCTTTATGGCGCTCTCGAACTCCTCCATGGTGATGCTGAAGGCGGTGTCGAAGTCCTTGTCGGCGCGGGCGAACAGCCGCTTGCCTTCATAGGCCACGCGGCGGTTGGTCAGCACCTCGATCTCCTGGCTGGGCGCCAGATCGCCCGAGCGCAGCGCCTTGGTGCAGTAATGGATGGCGATGTCGAAATAGCCCTGCTCGGCGGCCTGAAAGCCGCGGATGCAGTTCTCGAAGTCGTTGGCCAGTGCGCGGCCGGGAGCCAGGGTGCCGCCACAGAGCGCCACCAGCAACAATAGGGCCATGCCTGGACCGCGTTTCATCTCGTCTGGCGCCGCTCGTGATGCCAATCAAAGCGCTATATCATTGCATATAAACGCAAAATCTTGGTTAAAAACGAAAGCCTTTCCGAGCCGGCAAATGAGTGGCGAACCAAGGCCCTTTTTGGGCCCCGCGAATCCGTTGCCCTGGGTCTCCGATTGCCCCATTATCGGGCTGCCCGCCGAGGCCGCGAGACGACGGCCGGGGGAGGGCTGTCACTGGGGCAAGGAGTGGGTCTGACGTCGCCATGGCGGGATTGGACTGGTCAAAACAGCGCATACTCATAGCCGAACACGACGGTGCCATCGCGGGGCGGATCGAAGACCTGCTCAAGCGCCTCGGCGTCGGCGCCTTGCGTTCGGTGGCGTCCGGCCGGGAAGTCACCGAGGCGCTTTCCAGCTTCGTCCCCAGCTTGATGCTGCTGGAGGTCAACCTGACCGGCATGAGTGGCCTCGATGTTACGCGCTGGGTGCGTAGCAACCCCAAAAGCCCCAATCCCGACATACCCATCGTCGTCATGGCGGCGGCGGCCGACACCGACGCGCTGAGGCGTATGTGTGGCATCGGCATCGAAAGTTTCATCCGCAAGCCCATCGATCCGGAAAAACTGGTGCGCCGGGTGGCAAAGACCATCGCCAAACCATCGCGCTTCATCAGCACGCTGGACTATTTCGGCCCCGACCGGCGCCGCCCAAAGCCCCCCGACTATCGCTATCGCGGTGCCGAACGCCGCCGTCCGGTCGCGGTGAAGCCCAAGGTCGAAGCCGTGGCGCCGCCACCCCCGGCCAAGGCCAAACCGGCGGCTCCACCGCCGCCCCGGCCCGCCCAACTGAGTGACGAGGAAAAGCGCCAACGCGACGCCGAATGGCAGATCGCCGCCGCCGAGGAGAGCACTGCCCCGCCCGAGCCCGAGCCTGAGAGCGACAGCGGTGAGGACTGGCAGGCCGCCCTGGGGGATCAGGAAAAACCGGCCAAGCGGGACTCGAGCGCCGAATGGCAGCAAGCGGTGGCGGAGGAGGACAAGCGCCGCGCCGAGGCGGCGGCCGAGCCCGAGGTGGCCGACCCCGGCGTGCTGCTGTCGAACGCCGTCGAGGAGCACGTCAAGTGGCTGCGCTCGGGCGGCAGCGAGGGCGCCAAGGCCGCTCTCGCCGGCCAGGACCTGGCTGGCGCCGAGTGTCCAGAGGCCGACCTGACCAACACCAACCTCAGGGGCATCGATCTTTCCGGTGCCAATCTGCGCGGCGCCACCTTGCAGGGCGCCGACCTGCGCGGTGCCAACCTGTCGGGAACCGACCTCAGCGAGGGCGACCTGGCCAGCGCCAAAATGCGCCATGCCAACCTAACCATCAGCCGGCTCGGTGGTACCAAGCTGGTCGATGCCGATCTCGCCGGTGCCACCTTCAAGGGTGCCGCCATGGAGGACACCGATCTGCGCGGCGCCAATCTCCTGGGCGCCAACCTGCAAGGCGCCGATCTGCGCCAGACGGCGGGGCTGGTGCAGACCCAGATCGACAAGGCCATGGCCGATCGTGAAACCCGCCTGCCGCCCGGCCTGCACCCGCCCCTCGAGGACGAATAGCCCGGCGGGTTGGCGCCGGCGGGGAACCAAGACATGGAGTTGGTGGTCGATATTTGGCGCGGCGGTGCCGACGGGGCTTACCAGAGCTATGCCGTGACGGCGCGGCCGGGGCAGACCGTTCTCGATCTGGTGGTCCACGTGCAGCGCCATCTCGACAGCACGCTGGCCTACCGCTATGCCTGCCGCGTCGGCATGTGCGGCAGTTGCGCCATGACGGTAAACGGCGTGCCGCGCTGGACCTGCCGCACCCGTATCGGCACGGTGGCCAAGGGCGGCAGGCTGGTGCTGGCACCGCTACGCAACCTGCCGCACATCAAAGACCTGGCTTGCGACATGAATCCCTTCTTCGACAAGCTGGCCGCGGCCCGGGGCTGCTTCGTGCCGGGCCGCGAGGGCGCCAGCGATTTCGCTCCGGTCGACCCCGCCGGCCGGCGCCGCCGTGCCGTCGACGCGGCCATCGAGTGCATCGGCTGCGGCGTCTGCTATGCCGCCTGCGACGTGGTCGCCTGGCGCCCGGACTACCTCGGCCCGGCGGCCCTCAATCGGGTCTGGACGCTGGTCAACGACGAACGCGACGGCGACCGTTCCGGCCATCTGGCGACGGTGGCGGGTGAGGCCGGCTGTCAGGTCTGCCACAGCCAGCAGAACTGTGCCCAACACTGCCCCAAGGCGCTCGACCCGACGGCCTCGATCGCCGGCCTCAAGCGGGCCACCACTCTGGCGGCGCTGCGGGGCGAGCTGTGAGCGGGCGCGTAGAGATCTGGCTCTTCATCATTCAGCGCCTGGCGGCGGCGGTGCTGGCGCCGCTGGTGCTGGTCCACTTCGCCACCATCGTCTACGCCTTCCAGGACGGCCTCAGCGCCGCCGAGATCCTCTCCCGCACCCAGGGCAGTGCCGCCTTGGCGGTTTTTTATGGGCTCTTCGTGGTGGCTGCCGCATTGCATGGAACCATCGGCCTCAGGGCCATCCTGCGCGAACACACGGCCTGGCGCTGGGCCAACGTCAACACGGCGGCGACGGCCTTTTTGGTGATGGTGCTCTGGCTCGGTCTGGGCGCCGTCGCGGCGGTGACATGAGCGCGCGCAATCACCCGGCCTACTGGGCCTTCGTGGTGCACCGGGTTTCCGGCCTGGCGCTGGCCGCCTTCGTGCCGCTGCACCTCTACGTGCTGTCGCTGGCGCTGGAGCAGACGGCGACGCTGGACCGCTTCCTGGCCTGGAGCACGGCACCCCTGGTCAAGCTGGCCGAGACCGCCCTGGTGGTGCTGCTGGCGGTCCATCTGGCCGGCGGCATCCGGCTGCTGGCGCTGGAGTTCCTGCCCGGGCCGCGGGGCCAGACGCCGCTGATCGCGCTGGCCGGCGGGGTGGCCCTGGCGGCCGGGCTCTTCTTCCTCCTCAACGCGGCCTGAGACCATGGACGTCGAACGCCTCGAGAGCGACATTCTCATCCTGGGCAGCGGCGGGGCCGGGCTCTTTGCCGCGCTGCATGCCAAGCGGGCGGCACCGGAGCTCGAGGTCACGGTGGCGGTCAAGGGCCTGCTCGGCAAGTCGGGCTGCACGCGAATGGTGCAGGGCGGCTACAACGTTGCCATAGCCGAGGGCGATTCGCTCGAGCGACATTTCATGGACACCATCAACGGCGGCCAATGGATCAACGACCAGGATCTGGCCTGGACCCTGGTCGAGGGCGCCGTCGAACGCATCCATGAGCTGGAGAACGAGATCGGTTGTTTTTTCGATCGCAACCCCGACGGCTCGGTGCACCAAAAGGCCTTCGCCGGCCAGACCTTCGACCGCACCGTGCACAAGGGCGACCTCACCGGTATCGAGATCATCAACCGCCTGGCCGAGCAGGTCTGGGCTCGTGATATCAGGCGCCTGGAGGAACACCGCGCCGTGGCCCTGGTGCCCAGCGCCGACGCGAGCCGCCTCGCCGGCGTGCTGCTGGTCGACTTGCGTTCGGGCGCCTTTCGTTTCGTGGCCGCCCGGGCCGTGCTGCTGGCCACCGGCGGCGGCCCCACCATGTACCGCTACAACACGCCGTCGGCCGACAAGAGCTGCGACGGCATGGCCTTGGCCTTGCGCGCCGGGCTCGAGCTTCGCGACATGGAGATGGTGCAGTTCCACCCCACCGGACTGGTGGCCGGCGCCGATACCCGCATCACCGGCACCATCATCGAAGAAGGCCTGCGCGGCGCCGGCGGCCAGCTGCTCGACGGTGCCGAGCGCCGCTTCATGACCGACTACGACGAACGCGGCGAACGGGCCACCCGCGACATCGTCAGCCGCGCCATGTTCGCCGAGATGCGGGCCGGCCGCACCGGACCCAACGGCGGCCTCTACATCACCATGCGCGAGCTTGATCCGACGCTGGTACGCGGCCAGTTCAAGGGCATGGTGGAACGTTGCGCCGACTGCGGCTTCGATCTGGTCGGCGGCCTGGTGGAGGTGGTGCCGACGGCGCACTACATGATGGGCGGCCTGATCTTTGAGAGCGACTGCCGCACCGCGCTGCCCGGTCTTTATGCCGCCGGCGAGGATACCGGCGGCGTCCACGGCGCCAACCGCCTGGGCGGCAACGGCGTGGCCAACTCGACGGTCTTCGGCGGCATCGCCGGCGACAGCATGGCGGCGGGCCTGGAGGCCACCATCGCCGAGCCCGACGAGGCGGCGCTGGGGGCGGCCGTCGCCGCTTGCACCAGGCCCTTCGGCCGGCCGCCCGGCGACCTCGAGGCACTGCGCCAGGACCTTCAGGACATGATGTGGCAGGACGTGGGCATCATGCGTACCCGCGACGGCCTGCAAGGCGCGCTCGGCGCCCTCGAGGAAATGGCCGAAACCCTCGAAGGCTGCGGCCTGGCGGATTCGGGCCGGGCCTTCGACATGGCCTGGCAGGACTGGCTCAACCTGGAAAGCCAGATCATCGTCAGCCGCGCCGTGGCCACGGCGGCGCTGGCCCGGGAGAACTCCTGCGGCGCCCATTTCCGCGAGGATTTTCCCGACCCGGCGCCGGCCGAAACGGCTTTCAACACCGTGGTCCGATTGCAAGACGGGGAACTCCGGGCCGAGACCCGGCCGGCCCGCTTCAGCCGCGTGCGTCCGGGCGCCAGCCTGCTGGTCGAGGACGAAACCCCATGATCGCCGCCCGGGCCATCGAGGAGGCCGGCCTCGAGCTCATGCGCCGCGCCGCCATCGACATTCCCGAGGATTTCCGCGCCGGTATCGTTGAGCTGCTGGCCAACGAGAAAAACGAGCTCAGCCGGTTCGTTTTGGAATCCCAGATCGAGAACTGGGCCGCGGCCAGCCAGGACCGCCGCGCCATGTGCGCCGACACCGGGCTGCCACGCTTTTTCGTCAAGCTGGGCAACGAGGCCGCCGTCGAAGGCGGTCTAATCGCACTGGAACGCGCACTGCGCCGCGCCACCGCCGAGGCCACGGCGGAGGTGCCGCTGAGGCCCAACCGGGTGCATCCGCTGAGCCGCACCGACAGCAACAACAACGTCGGCATTCGGGCCCCCGAGATCGACTATTCCGTGGAGCCGGGCGGTGACTGGATCGACATCACGGCGGTGCACAAGGGGGGGCTTTTCGGCAGCGACTATCGCATGCTCTTTCCCGGCGACGGCCTGGGCGGCATCAAACGTTTCTTCCTCGACGTCATGGTGCAGTTCGGGCGGCGCGGCCTGGCCTGCCAGCCGGCCATCGTCGGGCTGGGCATCGGCGGCAGCAAGGACACCTGCATGACGCTGGGCAAGCAGGCGGCCTGCCTGCGCCTGGTGGGCCAAGCCAACCCCGATCCCGAGATCGCCGCCCTGGAAGACGAATTGAAGGAGCTGGGCAATTCCATCGGGCTTGGGCCCATGGGCTTTGGCGGCTCCTCGGCCGTGGTCGACTGCCACATCGAAGTGGCTCACACCCACACCGGCGGCATGCCCGTGAGCGTCCACAGCTTTTGCCTCTCGTCGCGCCGCGCCGTGGCGCGCATCAGCCCACAGGGCGTCGAATACCGCAGCGATCCCCGCTGGTTCACCGACTACCACCGCAGGGACGGCGTGGAATGAAGACGATGAGGTTGAAGCTGCCGCTGCGGCAGGGTGACCTCGACGGGCTCGAGCTCGGCACCGTGGTCCATCTCGACGGCGTGCTCTATACCGGCCGCGAAGGTCTTTACCGCCGCCTGCTCGACGAAGGTCAGGCCCCGCCGGTCGATCTTAAGAGCCTCTCCAACGCCAATTTCCATTGCTCCCCGGCGGCCGCCCGGGCGCCCGACGGCAGCTACCGGGTGGGGGCGGTGACGGGCACCGCCAGCTTCCGCTTTTCCCACTGGCTGGAGCGCTGGTTCGAGATCTCGGACTGCCGCCTGATCATCGGCAAGGGCGGCATGGCGGCCAGCGACTATCGCCAGCACTTCGTGCCCCGGGGAGCGATTTATCTCACCACCGTGGGCTACGGCACGGGCGCGCTGCTGGGCCGTGGCGTGAAGCGCGTGGTCGACGTCCATTGGCTCGAGGAACTGGGCCTGGCCCAGGCGCTCTGGGTGCTGGAGGTGGAGAATTTTGGCCCCTTCCTGGTCGAAAGCGACCTTCAGGGCAATAGCCTGCTCGAAGCCGCCGGTGAGAGCGTCAACCAGCGCCTCGAGCAGCTTTACGCCGGTCTCAAGCCGCCGGCGCTGGGGCGCTACGGCGAAACCACCTCGCGCGACGACGAGGTAATCTAGGATTTGCCCATGACCGCCGAGCCCACAGAACCCATTGCCGCCGAACTTCTGGGCCATGCGACGCTCGAACCCGGCGGCCGTTTCGAGGCCGGCTGCCATGCCTCGTTCAGCCTGACCTACACGGCCGGCTACTACGGCATCGACGACAGCGGCAGCCTGCGCATCTGCTTTCGTTTCGCGGCCGACCACTCCAGGCCCCAGTTCGACGATCCCCAGGCGCCCGGCTACACAACCATTTCCGCCAGCAACAACGCCGTGCTGGAATACCGCTACGATCCCAAGGGCAACGTGCGGCCCTGGGACCGCACCGTCTACATCAAGGTGGTGCACGGGTTCTTGCAGGAAGGCGACAGCATTACCGTGCGCTTTGGCGACCAGAGCCAGGGCTCGCCGGGCATGCGGCTGCAAACCTTCTGCGAGGAAACCTACGAATTCCGGGTCCTGGTCGACCCCATCGCGACCTATACCTACCAGGCGCTGCCCGACCAGCCCACCATCGCCATCGTGCCCGGCCCGCCCGAGCGCTGGCAGGCAGTGCTGCCGACGCTCTGCCGCACGGGCCAGGAGTTTCGCCTCTGCCTCAAGGCCGAGGACGCCTGGGGCAATCCCAGCGATCAGGTAGACGGCCGGCTTGAACTGCGCGCCAGCGGCGCCATCGGCGGCCTGCCCGAAGCCGTGGCATTCGAGCCTGGTCGTTTTGCCCTCGAAATAGGCGGTCTGAGGGCCGAGGCACCCGGCGACTATTCAATCGAGGTTCTGCTTGAGGGCCAAGTCGTTGCCGTCTCGAACCCCTTGCGCATCGTCGAGGTCGCCGAGCGGCTGCCTTATTGGGGCGACATGCATGGCCAGAGCGAGGAAACCATCGGCAGCAACAGTGCGCGGGAATATTTCGCCTTCGCCCGCGACCGCGCTTGTCTTGACGTGGTCGGCCACCAGGGCAACGATTTCCAGGTTACGCCCGAGCTCTGGACCCGGCTCGAGGGGCTTACCGCCGAGTTCAACCAGCCCGGCCGTTTCGTCACCCTGCCGGGCTACGAATGGTCGGGCAACACCGGCCTCGGTGGTGATCGCAACATCTATTTCAGCGGCGAAGGGCAGCAGATCCGGCGCTCATCCCATGCCCTGATCGCCGACAAGAGCGAGCTCGAGACCGATTGCGCCACCGCCGCCGAACTCTTCGCCGCCCTGGTGGCGGACGGCAACGGCGCACTGGCCTTTGCCCATTGCGGCGGGCGCTACGCCGACGTGGCGCTGGCCCACGACGGCCGGGTCGAGCGCTCGATGGAGATCCATTCCTCGTGGGGCAGCTTCGAATGGCTTCTCCAGGACGCGCTCAAGGCGGGCTACCGGGTCGGCATCGTGGCCAACAGCGACGGCCACAAGGGGCGGCCCGGCGCGAGCTATCCCGGAGCCTCGCAGTTCGGCGCCATCGGCGGCCTGACCTGCCTGATGCTGCCCGAGCTGAGCCGAGAGGCGGTGTTCGATTGTCTGCGGGCGCGCCGCCACTACGCCACCACGGGATGTCGCATGCATCTCTCGGTGGCGGCCGAATTCGCCGCGGGCACGCTCTATGACGACGACCCTTTGCTGGGCGAGACGGACAGCCGGCCGGCCACCTCGGCCACCATGGGCGACATCGTGGCCGTGCCCGAGGGCGAGGTGGTGTTGCATGTCGAAGCGCTGGGCTCGGCGCCCATCGAGCGCGTCGAGGTCTTCAACGGCTTTGACCTGGTCGAGACCTTCCGGCCCTATGGGCCCGAAGATCTGGGCGCGCGCATCCGCGTGATCTGGGAGGGCGCCGCCTACCGCGGACGCTTCCGCCAGGTGATCTGGGACGGCCGGGCGAGCTTTGCCGGCAACCGCATCACGGCCAGCCGGCCCATCAATTTCTTCAACCGCGACAAGACGCTGGTCCAGGAGGGAGACGATTGCCTGGCCTGGCAGGCCCTGACGACGGGCAACCGAGGCGGTTTCGATGCCTGGCTGGCCGAGCCCGACGCCGGCACGCTGAAATTGGAAACCAAACCGATCTCGTTCGAGCTGGCGCTTGACGAGATCGGTTACGAGGACCGGGTCTATGCCCTCGACGGGGCCTTGCCCAGGCATGTCCGCGTCTTCCGCCTGCCCGAGCACAACCCGCACCGGGCGGTGCGCTTCGACTGGCGGCTAACGCGTCCCCACGCCGGCGACAATCCGTTGTATGTTCGGGTGACTCAGGAGGACGGGCACCTGGCTTGGTCCAGTCCGATCTACGTCATCCGCTGAAGTCTGGTTCGAGGAGGGCCGGCATGCACGAAAATCCGCTGCGCGCGCTGTGGCGCGACGACAAGACCGCGGTCAACGGCTGGGTCACCATACCCAGCGGTTTCGCCGCCGAGGTGATGGCCCGGCAGGATTGGGATTCGGTGACCGTCGACATGCAGCACGGTCAAATAGGCTACCAGGCCGCCGTCGAATGCCTCACCGCCATCAGTACTACGGATAAGGTGCCACTGGTGCGGGTGCCCTGGAACGAACCCAGCATCATCATGCGTATGCTCGATGCCGGGGCGCTCGGCGTCATCTGTCCCATGGTCAACACGCGCCAGCAGGCCGAGGATCTGGTCTCGGCGTGCCGCTATCCGCCCGACGGCGGGCGCTCCATCGGGCCGGTGCGGCCGCTGCTGACAATGGGCCCGGAATACGTCTCGCGGGCCAATGAGTTGGTGCAGGTGTTCGCCATGATCGAAACCCCCGAGGCCATGGAGAACCTCGACGACATCATGTCGACGCCGGGTCTCGACGGCATCTACATCGGGCCTTCGGATCTCGCCATGGGGCTCGGTTTTCCGCCCGCCTTCGATCCCGAGAACACCACAGTCATGCAGGCCATCGACAGCATCCTCGGCACGGCCGAAAAACACGGCCTGGTACCCGGCATCCACTGCCCCTCGGGCCGCGTGGCCTGGACCATGAGCCGCAACGGATTTCGTTTGGTCAGCGTGGCCAATGACTGGCGCATTCTGAGCACTGCCGTGCAAGGCGAAATCGCTGCCGCCCGCGGCGGGGATTAAGAGGGCGTCGGGGCGCCCATCACGATCAGCGCGTCAGCCACCAGGCAGCCCTGGCCGCGCGGCCCGACCATTAGCGGGTTGACGTCGAGTTCCTCGATCCAGGCCGCCCGGGCGCCGAGCTGCGAAAGCGCCACGATGGCCTCGATCACCGCCTGGATGTCAGAGGGCTCACTGCCGCGGCTGCCCTCGAGCAGCGCGTAGCCCGCCAGATCCTCTAGCATTTCGGCCGCCGTGGCGTGGTCGACGGGGGCGTGGCGTAGCGCCACGTCGCGCATCACCTCGGCCTGGATGCCGCCGAGCCCGCAGAGCACCATGGAGCCGAACACGAGATCGCGCTTGAGGCCGAGGATGAGCTCGAGCCCCGACGCCATCTCCTGCACCAGCACGTTGGCGACGCCGGTGCCGGCCACGATGGTGTCGTAAGCGGCGCGCACGGCGGCTTCATCGGTCAGGCCAAGCTGCACGCCGCCGACCTCGGTCTTGTGCTGGATCTCGGCCGACAACACCTTGAGCGCCACGGGAAAGCCGATCTCGGTGGCCCGGGCCACGGCTTCCTCGGCGCTGGCCGCCACGGCTTCACGGGTGACGGTCAGTCCGTGGCGGGCCAGGAAGGATTTGGCCAAGTCTTCCGTCGCCACGGGCTCAGGCGCGATGGGGGTGAGTTCCAGCGCCGCCGTCTCGTCCAGCCGGGCCAGCAGAGCCGGCCGGCGCTCGGCGTAGTGGGCCAGCGCCGCCACCGCCGCCACCGCCCGGCTGGGGTCCTGGAAGGTGGGGATGCCGGCGGCGTCGAGGATTTCGCCGGCAGCACTGCCGGCGCTCAGCGCCACCATGACGAAGGGTTTTCCGCTCTGGCGTGCGGCCTCGACGGTCCTCTCGGCCATAGTGATGCCGAACTCGCGGGCATAGCCGATCATGTGGGCGAAGAAGACGATGAAGGTGTCGAAATCGCCCTCTGCCAGCATCAAATCGAGAAACTCGCCGTAGCGTTCGGGCTCGTTCAGCACCTGGGCCGTGAAATCGACCGGGTTGGAGACCCCGGCGAAGGGGATCACCTCTTTCATGCGGGCCTGCACGGTTGTCGACAGTTCCGGCACCTCGAGGCCATGCGCCTCGCAGTCGTCGGCCATCAGCACGCCGCCGCCGCCCGACATGCTCAAGAGGCCGATGCGGCGTCCGGCCGGCAGGAATCCCGATTGCACCAGGCGCGCCGTGTCGAGCATGGCGTCGACCGTGGGCGCCGTGACCACGCCCAATTGGCGGAACACGGCCCGGTAGGCGGCGTCTGTGCCGGCCAGAGAGCCGGTGTGCGAAAGTGCCGCCCGGGCCCCGCTTTGGCTGCGCCCGACCTTGACCGCCAGCAGCGGGCAAGCGCGCTCGAGGGCACGCTGGGCCGAGGCGCGGAAGGCGTCGCCGTCGCGCAGCCCCTCGATGTAGCTCAGCACGGCCCGGGTGTCGCGGTTGGCGGCGGCGAAGCCGATCAACTCGCCAAGCTCCAGGTCGGCCTCGTTGCCCGTCGAGGCCAGCAGACCGATCCCCAGGCCGAGCTCGCGGCCCTGGGCCAGGATGTAGGAGCCGTAGGCGCCGCTTTGCGTCACCAGAGCCAGCGGCCCGGCCTCGTGGTGGCGTTCGAAAACGGTGCTGAAGGTGGCCAGCAGGCCGTTGTGCAGGTTCATGCAGCCCATGGAATTGGGTCCCACCAGGCGCACGCCGCCGGCTTTGGCCTGGTCCGCCAGGCGGGCTTGCGCAGCCTTGCCCTCGGGGCCGGTTTCGGAAAAGCCCGATGAGTACACCACCACCGTCGGCACGCCGCGCGCGATGCAGGCCTCGAGCACCTCGGGCGCGCGTTTGGCGGCAACCGCGATGATGGCCAGGTCGACCGGCCCCGGGACCTCGGCCAGCGAGGCGTAGCAGGGATAGCCGGCGACCTCGTCGTAGCGCGGCGAGACCGGGTAGACGGTGCCTGCGAAACCGGCCTCGCGCATGTAGCGGATGGGCCGGCCGCCGATCGAATCGAGGTTCTGCGAAGCGCCGATCACCGCCACCGAGCGGGGCTCGAAGAGGGCTGTCAGGGGATCGATGGGGGTGTCGGCGGGGGGCGCTTTGTCGGTCATGCCGGGCGAGGCTAGCAGAACGTACGCGCGGGCGTCCACGGATGGCTTTTGTGCGGCGCAAAAGTGGTGCAATATAGGCGCCGCAGCAAACTCAAAGAAATTTGCCGCGGCTTTGGAGCCAAGCCTCCAGCGCGGCCGCAAGGGAGTGACGAAGTGGCAGGAATCAGTGCCTTCGGGGCCTTCATCCCCAGGCTCAGGCTGAGCCGCAAAAGCGTTGTCGAGGCCAACGCCTGGTTCAATTCAGGGCTCGGCGGCATGGCCAAGGGCGAGCGCGCCATGTGCAACTGGGACGAGGACAGCGTCACCATGGCGGTGGCGGCGGCCCGTGACTGTCTGGCCGGCGAGGATCGGGGGGCGCTGAAGGGCGTGCAGTTGGCCTCCAACACCATGCCTTTTGCCGATCGCCAGAACTCAACCCTCATCGCCACGGCGCTGAACCTCGACGACAACATCTCCACCCTCGACCTGACGGCCTCGCAGCGCGTCGGCACTTCGGGCCTGGCGGCGGCGCTGGAAGCCATGTTCGGGTCGGCCGGCGGGCCCCTGCTGTTCCTGGCCGCCGACAAGCGCCGCACCAAGGCTGGTGCGGTGCAGGAGTTGCAGTTCGGCGACGGTGCCGCGGCGCTGTTGCTGGGCGCCGGCGACGGTGTGGCCAAGTATCTCGGCTCGCACAGCGTCTCGGTCGATTTCGTCGACCACTATCGCGGCGAAGGCCGTGCCTACGACTACAACTGGGAACAGCGCTGGATCCGCGACGAGGGCTACCTCAAGATCGTGCCCCAGGCGCTGGAGGGTCTGTTCGCCAGCACCGGCGTGGCGCCCGGCGACGTCAGCCACTTCGTCATGCCCTGTGTGCTGGGCCGGGTGCCGGCCATGATTGCCAAAAAGATCGGCATCGACGAGGGCGCGTTGCGCGACACCCTGCACGGGGTGTGCGGCGAAACCGGCGTGGCCCATCCCCTGGTGATGCTGGTCGATGCCCTGCAAGAGGCCAAGGCGGGCGACAAGATCCTGGTGGTCGGCTTCGGCCAGGGCTGCGACGCGCTCTTGTTCGAGGCCACCAAGGGGCTGGCCAAGCTGGCCCCGCGGATGGGTGTCAAGGGCTCGCTCGCGCGGCGCCGCGAGGAGACCAACTATTCCAAGTACCTCTCGTTCAACGGCCTCATCGAGATGGAACGCGGCCTGCGGGCCGAGGCCGACAAGCAGACGCCGCTGACCGCGCTTTATCGCAACAAGGACAAGGTGCTCGGCCTGATCGGTGGGCGCTGCAACGTTTGCGGCACGGTGCAGTTCCCCAAGACCAGGATCTGCGTCAATCCCAATTGCCACGCCATGCACAGTCAGGATGACCAGCCCTTTGCCGACATGCCCGGTCGTGTGCTGACCTGGTCGGCGGATCACCTGACATATTCGATGGATCCCCCGACCCACCACGGTATGGTACAATTCGAGGAAGGCGGCCGCTTTCATGCCGACTTCACGGATGTTGACGTGGGTCAGGTAGACGTCGCCATGGCGATGGAAATGGTGTTTCGTATCAAAGAGATAGACGCTGACCGCGGCTTCCGAAAATACTTCTGGAAGGCGGCTCCGGCGGCCTCTGTAAGCAAGGAGAACTAGACATGGCCACGGGTATCAAGGACAAGGTTGCCGTTCTCGGCATGGGCTGTTCGAAGTTCGGCGAGCGCTGGGATTCCGACGCCGATGACCTGATGATCGAAGCCTTCGAGGAATGCATCGCAGACGCCGGCATCGAGAAGAACGAGATCCAGGCGGCCTGGCTCGGCACCGCCTTCGAGGACGTAAACATCGGCAAGTCGGGGACGCCGTTGTCGTTGGCTCTGCGTTTGCCGATGATCCCGGTGACGCGGGTGGAAAATTTTTGTGCCACCGGCACCGAGGCTTTTCGTGGCGCCGTCTATGCCGTGGCCTCCGGGGCCGTCGATATCGCCCTGGCCTTGGGCGTCGAAAAGCTCAAGGACACCGGCTACGGCGGCCTGCCCCAGCGCAGCCGCGGCGTCATGCAAAGCATGACCTGGGCCAACGCCTCGGCCCCGGGCTCGTTTGCCCAGCTCGCTTCGGCCTACACCGCCAAGCACGACATCTCGCCCGAGGACCTGAAGCGCGCCATCGCTCACGTCTCGGTCAAGAGCCACGACAACGGCACCAAGAACCCCAAGGCGCATCTGCAAAAGGCCGTCAGCATGGAGACCGTGCTGGCCGCCCCGATGATCGCCGAGCCGCTCGGGCTTTACGATTGCTGCGGCGTCAGCGACGGCTCGGCCTGCGCCATCGTGACTACGCCCGAGATTGCCAAGAGCATGGGCAAAAAGGATCTGGTCACCGTCAAGGCGCTGCAGCTCGCGGTTTCCAACGGCACCGAGGCCGGTCACAACTCCTGGGACGGCAGCTACTTCATGACCACGCGCGTCGCCAGCAAGCGGGCCTACGAAGAGGCCGGCATCAGCAATCCGCGTGAGGAAATTTCCATGACCGAGGTGCACGACTGCTTCTCGATCACCGAGCTGGTGACCATGGAAGACCTTTTCCTTTCGGAGGAGGGCGGCGCCGTCAAGGACGTCATGGACGGGGTCTTCGATGCCGACGGCGAGGTGCCCTGCCAGATCGACGGCGGCCTCAAGTGCTTCGGCCATCCCATCGGCGCCTCGGGGCTGCGCATGCTCTATGAAAGCTACCTGCAGATGCTGGGCCGGGCCGACCAGCGCCAGCGCCAGGACCCGCGCTTTGCCCTGACCCACAATCTGGGAGGCTTTCCGCACATGAACGTCTCCAGCGTCTCGATCATCGGACGTCACGACGCCTAAAGCTTTGCCGGGGGAAGGACGGCCATGAACCGTCCGGTCATCGTCACCTGCGCCGTGACCGGCGGCGGCGACACCGCCGACAAGTACGACGTGGTGCCGGTGACGCCGGCCGAAATCGCCGCCTCGGCGGTCGGGGCGGCCCAGGCCGGGGCGGCGGTGGTGCATATCCACGTGCGCGATCCCGAGACGGGCCGGCGCAGCATGGAACTCGCTCACTACCGCGAGACCATGGAGCGCATAAAGGACGCCGACCCGGACGTCATCATCAATCTTTCCACCGGTGCCGGCGGCCAGTTGATCTTCGACGATTCTGGCGGCACCGAACCCGATCCCGACAGTCTCTTCTGCACCGCCCAGGAGCGCGTCCGGCACATCGCCGAGCTCAAGCCCGACATCTGCAGCCTCGACATGGGCAGCCTGAACCGGCGCTTCGATCTCTTCGTCAACCTACCCCAGCACGTCGAGCTGATGGCCCGGGCCATCATGGCAGCCGGCGTCAAGCCCGAGCTCGAAGTCTTCGATTCGGGCCACATCGCCATGACGCGAAGCTTGCTGGAACGCGGCGTCATCACCGACGAGCGCCCCTTCTTCCAGATCGTACTGGGCGCCGCCTGGGGCGCCGAGGCCACCACCGCGGCCATGCAGCACCTCTCCAGCCTGGTTCCCGCCAACGCCGTCTGGGCCGCCTTCGGCATCAGCCGCGCCCATTTCCCCATGGTGGCGCAAGCGCAGCTTCTGGGCGGCCACGTCCGCGTCGGCATCGAGGACAATCTTTATTTGGAGAAGGGCGTGGTGACGCCGAGCAACGCGGCGCTGGTGGAGAAAGCTGTCAATATCATCGAAATCCTCGGCGACCGCCCGGCCACGCCGGCCGAGGCGCGGGAGATATTGGAGTTGCCGATCTAACGCCGGCAGATGATGTTGACCAACGCCTGACGCCCCTCCCGGCGCACCACTTCGAGAGCGCGTTTAAGGGCGGCCGGCAGCTCGTTCGGGTCTTCGACCCGTTCCCCGTGGCCGTCGAAGGCGCGCACGATTTCCTCGAAGCGCGGCGACTGGCCCATGCCGACCATGGGGAAGTTGTCGGTCGTGACCGCCCAACCGTCGGGATGGACGTTGCGGGTGCTGTTCGACACTTCGTCCCAAGCACCATTGTTGAAGATGATCGTGAGGATCGGCAGGTCCGAGGCCCGCGCCACCTGGTGACAGGCGGTGGGCACGCTGAAAATATACGAGCCGTCGCCCAGCGTGGCGATCACGGTTTTGTCCGGGGCTCCGAGTTTGGCCCCAAGGGCCGCTCCGAATCCCCAGCCCAGGCCGCCGAAATGAGAGGCGCCCAGGTAGCTTCCCGCTTTCGGCGGCGGGGCATGGCGGAGATCCAAGGGGTACTCGTTGACCACGATGGTGTCCGGGCCCTGCAGCTCGCCCACACAGCGTGAGGCCCATTGGAAGCCGATCGGCAGGCGCTTGCTCTCGGCCCCTGCCGCCTTGTCCCAGGCCGCGCGCCGGGCGGCGTAGCGCTTGGCGAGGCGCTGGCGCCGCAGCCTCACGTCATCCTTGCCTGCGCGTCGCCTTACGGCCTTGGCCAGGGAATTAAGGGCCACCGTGGGGTCGGCGGCGATCGCCACATCGCAGCGGAAATTGCGGTTGGGATAGCGGGCAAAATGGGGGTCCGTGGCGATATGAACCACCCGGGTGCGGTCAGGCAGACTGAGGCGGGCGGGGAACCACGGTACGTCACACTCGAGAACCAGGATGGCATCGGCCTTGTCGATGTCGGGGTGGAGCTGCGAGCCAAACACGTAGCCGGCGTGACCATGGTGGGCGGCGGGAAAATTGACCTGCGTCGGACTGGCTTCCAGAACCTGCATTGCTCCGGCCTCGGCCAGCTTGACCAAGGCCGCCACCGCGCGGCTATCCTGGCCCGCTTCCGAAGCAATGACGAGAGGCCGCCGGGCCCGGGCAAGGATCTCGGCCGCCGCCTCGATATCCGCCGGATCGGGGAAAGCGCGGCCGGCCACTTGGCGCCGCGACGGCGAGGTGATCGTGATCTCCTGCAACGGCCGCGCGATAACATCCCGAGGCAGCGACAGGTAGACCGGACCGCGGGGCTCATCGAGGGCGAGCTCAAGGGCACGGTCGACGACCGCTTCCAGTTGCCCGGGATGGCGCAGTTCATAGTCCCACTTGAGGTATTCCCTCAGCATTCCCGCCTGGTCGAAGCTCTCCTGCGCCCATTGCACATGGATGTCGCGGGCTCCGGGCTGGCTGCCGTCATCCGTCAGCCCCGACCGGGCGGCCAGCACGATCATGGGTATTCGCGCCCGCGAGGCATTGATGATGGCGCCGGCCGCGTTGGCGGTGCCGGGGGTGGAATAGACGATGGCGACCTGGGGCCGGCCGGTGGCGGCGTAGTAGCCGTGGGCCATGGCGATTGCCGCCTGTTCATGCGGCACCATCACCGGCCGCGGGGTCGACTTGCCCTCGGCCTCGAACTTGGCGAAGGCGTCGATGATCGAGGTAAAGGCGTTGCCGATGAGGCAATCCACCCCCCGCTCCCTGAGGATTTCGAGAAGGGCCTGCCCGACCGTTTCCACTTGAAGAGTTTTCGCTGCCATTGGCTAGTCTCACTCCAGTCTTGCGCCTTGGTTCACCCAGCGCCCCAGCAGCTTGCGCTCGGCTGCCGTCATGCCGCTCTGGTGCCGGTTGGGCATGGTCAGGGAGTCGACGGCACGGGCCTTGATTCTGGCCGCATGCCGCTTGATGTCTTCCGGCCGGTCGAAGGCGATACCGGCCGCAAGGGGGCCGAAAGTACGGTCCGAGGGCACCGTCGAGTGACAGCTCAGGCAGCGCTCGATGACGATGCCGCGCACGGCGGCAAATGATATGGCGTCTTCGCCCGCCGCCAGGCGGGGCGGCGGAACCGCCGATATCACGAAAGCGCCGAGGGCCAGTGCGGCAACGGGAGCCAGCGCCCGCTTGCCGGCCTTGCCCCCCACGACCACGTGCCGCAGCAGGACGAATGCCGCCGCCAAGAGGGCGATTATGAGCCAATTGAAATGATGGCCGTAGATCACCGGATAGTGGTTGCCGAGCATCAGCACGACGGTGGGGAAAATCAGATAGCTGTTGTGCGTGGCGCGCATGCGGGCTTGCGGATCGATGCCTTGTGCTTCGCTCATTTCTTTCAGGGCCGGCAGGATTCTGAACCAGACGTTGCCCATCATGATGGTGCCCAGGGTTGCGCCCAGCACGATGAAAACGGCCCGGCCCGAAAAGACCTGGGCCAGACCCCAGGCCAGCGCCACGAAAGCGGCGTACGAAACGGCTCCCGGCACAAGAGGCTGATCGGCCGGCGTGAGCCGCCAGCAGAGATCGTAGCAAACCCAGCCCAGGATCAACGGTGCGGCGATGAGTGCCGCTGCCACCAAGCCATCAAGCGGCTGTCCCTCAGCGCCGATGAGAAGGCCACCGCCGGGTAGTTGGGCGACCATAACGAGCAGCAGGATGCCGCTGACATAGGTCAGCGTGGTTTCGCGCTTGAACCAGGCGTGCGTCTTCACCAGCCCGTCGGGACCGAGCTTGAGCTTTTCCACCAGCAGGGAACCGGCCAGGTTGATGAGCCAGGGCTCGCCGTGCTCGCCCTTCGCCGCCCGCTCGGGACTTGCCAGGATGCGGTCGAGCCAAAGGAGGTAGAGCGAGCCGCCGATCCAGGATATCCCCGCCATGACGTGAAACCAGCGCAGTACGAGGTCAACCCAGTCGATAGCGTTCCAGACCATTGCCGAACTCCTTTGCGCTAACCCGTATTCCGCTCACTGCCCGTGCTTCAAGAGAAATTCGCGAACCGTCGCGTCGAAAAGCTCGGGCTGCTCGAGGTTGATCAGGTGACCGGCCCTGGGGATGACGACGAACTCCGCGCCTGGGATCCGATCGGCCATCCGCCGGCCCTTTTCCGGCTGCGTCAGGGGGTCGTTTTCGCCGTAGACAAGCAGGGTGGGCACATCGATCGAACCCAGCTCCTGACTTCGATCGAACATCGTCGTCACCTCGACCGTCTTGATGTAGCTCTCCTTGTGGAGCGCGGCGATACTGGCGACCAGGCGCCGGTACTGCGCCTCCGTGGCAAAGGGGCCGAGCAGCGATCGGGCGACCAGCGGAGCGATATCGGCCGGCTGCTTTCCCTCTTCGACCAAGGGCTTGCGGCGAAGGTCGATGAATCTTTGGCGCTCTTCGGGCGTGAAGTCCTGAAAGCTCGAATGTGTCGCGACCAGCGTCAGCGTTTTCACCCGCTCCGGGAACAGGGCGAAAAAGTCCTGGGCGATCCGGCCGCCCATGGACAAGCCGACGATATGGCCTTTGTCGACGTCGAAATGATCGAGCACACGGCCGAGGTCCCGCGCGAAGTCACTGAAGTCCAGAGGCCCGTCGTAGTCGTCGCTGGCGCCATAGCCCCGGGCGTCCCAGGCCGCGGTGTGAAAGTCGCGGGAAAAGGCTTCGACCTGTTCGGTCCAGTTGCTGCGGTTGCCGCCTATGCCATGCAGGAAGATCAGGAACTCACCTTCGCCCGCCCGATCGATGGCGATCGCAGGATCGGCGAAGAGGCGCTCCGTGACGATGCTAGCCATCGCAATCAGCCCCCGCGTTCGCAGGCGAGGGCACGACAATCAGGTCGACGAACTCGTGCAGCCGCCGCCGCCGTCTGGCCTTGGCCTCGCGCCGGACGATGGCTCCCTGCGAGAGATTGAGCGAATAAAGGAATATCGCCTTGGTCGTGGCTGCCTCGGGGGCAAGTCCCAGCTCGTCGAGAATGCCTTCGAGATAATTGATCCTCCTGGCATCGACCCGCTTCACGGCGGCCGCGGCCAAACGGTCATTGCGGGCCCAATGGCGGATCGCCAGTTCGGCCGAGAAATCGAACCGCTCGGAAAGTCCCTCTCGCAACAACGACAGGATGCGCTCGCGCGGCGTGCCTCCGGCGGCGTCGACACGCTCGATAATCGCCTGCGTGGCCTGGTATTCCCAATACTCCAGCAGGCCGCCGAGAAACGCCTTACGGTCCGTGAAATGCCAATAGAAACTGCCCTTCGTGACGCCGAGCCGGGCGCACATGGCATCGATGCGAATGGCGGCCGGACCGCCCTGGCCCAGCATGTCCATGCCGCCGGCCAGCCAGTCCTCTCGCAACAGCCGACCGTTTCGCCGGCCCGCTCGTCGTTGGGAATTTGCCCTGGCCGGGGCCGTCATCCTGGTGCGTTCCAAACCATACCAAATAGTATTGACAGTGTGCATCGGCCTAGTCAATATGAGAAATGGGCAGTGGCAGATGAGGCTCCGATAAACATGACCCTGGGCATCCCGCGTACGGTCTATTCGCCTGAGCACGAGTTGTTTCGCGACACCGTCAGGCAGTTCCTCGAAGCGGAGGTCATGCCGCACTATTCGGACTGGGAAGACGAGGGCAGGACGCCGCCGGAAATCTGGCGGCGGGCGGGGGAGGTCGGGCTCTTGGGCACCAGCATTCCCGAGGCTTACGGCGGTGCCGAGGCGGGCTTTCTTTATGATGCCATCGTAATCGAGGAACTGGGCCGTGCCGGTCTGGCGGCGCCGGCCTGGGACATGCATGCCCACATCGTGGCGCCCTTCATCGTCGAGTTCGGCAGCGACAGCCAGAAAAAGCAATGGCTGCCGAAAATGGCGGCGGGTGAGGCCATAGCCAGTATCGGCCTGACCGAACCCAACGGCGGCAGCGATCTCCAGAACATCCGAACGATGGCCCGTCGCGACGGCGAGCACTACGTGATCAATGGCTCGAAGACCTTCATCACCAACGGCATCATCGGCGATCTCATACTGCTGGGGGCGCAAACCAGCCCGGGCAAGGGAGCCAAGGGCATCTCCTTGTTCCTCGTCGATACCACGACGCCGGGCTACAAAAGGGGACGAAATCTCAAGAAGATCGGCAACAAGGCCCAGGATACCGCCGAGCTCTTTTTCGAGGATATGCGGGTTCCGGCCGAGGCGATGCTGGGTTCCGAGGATGCGAGCTGGCGCATTCTGATGCATGGGCTGGCGCAGGAAAGACTGGTTGTGGCCGTCCGTTCGATGGTCATTTGCGAAACCGCGATTGCCCAAACGGTCGATTACACGAAGAACCGCAAGGCTTTCGGGCAGCATGTTTTCGAGTTCCAGAACACGCAGTTCAAGCTCGCCGAAGCGGCAACGGCGACGGTCGCGACCCGGCCCTTCGTCGACAAATGCATCGAGCTGCACGGCCGTGGCGAGTTGTCGGCGGAAACCGCGGCCATGGCGAAACTCTGGACCACGGAATTGCAGGATCAGATCCTCGACGACTGTCTTCAGCTCTTTGGCGGCAACGGATACATGTGGGAATACCCGATCGCCAGGGCCTGGGTGGACGCCAGGGTGCATCGTATCTATGCCGGTACCAATGAGATCATGAAATACATAATCGGCCGGGCCTTGTGATCCCATCGCTCGGTATCGCCGGGGTTTTCGAGCAGGCCTGCAGGTGGAAGGGTGAGCAGCCCTTTCTGCTGGACAGCTACGTTCGCTGGACGGGACGCGAGGCCTGGCGGCAGGCCCGGACCGTGGCCTCGGCACTGCGCGCCAAGGGCGTCGCAAAGGGCAGCGTCGTCGGCTTTTTCTGCCTGCCCTCGGCCCGTCATGCCGTGGCCTTCTTTGCCTGCCAGATGCTTGGCGCCGTTTGCTGCGCTTTGCACACCAAGGACACGGATTTACGGCTGCAAAAAGCGCTGGGGCGAATCGGCGCCGAGGTCCTGATCGGCGACAGCGACCAGTCTCGGCGGCTCTCCGGCATTGCCGGCGCCGCGGCCAAAGCGCCGCTGATCGTTCACCTCGATCGGTCGCAGCCCGGGAGTGACGACCTGGCGGCTTCGGACGACATGGCGTCAAGCCTGGAAACCACCCCGATATCGCCAAACGATACCGCCGTCCTTTTCTTTTCCTCGGGCTCCACGGGCGATCCGAAGTGTGTTGTCCACAGCCAGAAGACCGTCCTGGAGACCGCATTCGCCGGCTCCCTCGTCTACGGCGTAAGCGATCCCTCGGACGGCGTCTCCATCCCCATGTCACCGTCGTTCGCCGCCTGGCTGCACACCGTGTTGCCCTTTGTCGCCCTGCGCGGAAAGATCTTCTTCCACGATGCTTTCGACCCGCTCGACTACCTCGAGACGCTGGCCGCCGAAGGCATGACGGTTGCGGCCCTGGTTCCCAGCGTTTGGAACATGGTGCTGGGCCAGGAGTTCTCCGGCGATATGACCCGCCTGCGGATGGCCTTTTATTCCGGCGAAAAAGGCTCGACGAAATTGATTCGGGAACTGGCGGCCTTCGCGCCAGCGGTGCGCACGGCCTATCTCGCCACGGAGGGCGGCTGCGCGGCGGGCATCGTGGCGCCCCACGAGGTGCTTGTGGGCAGGGATCTTCCGACGGCGGTGGGACAACCGATCCCCGGCGCCGACCTCAAATTGATCGATCCCGAGGGCGGTTTCGACGATGTCGTGGCCCCTGGCCAAACCGGCGAGGTCGCCATCAGCGGTGGCTCCTTGGCGCTTGGCTACCTGGGCGACGACCTTCTCACGCGCGCGCAGTTTCACGACGGCTGGTGGCGATCGGGTGATCTTGGGGTTCTCGACGAGCAGGGTCTGCTGACCATCCGGGGACGCAAGGACAACAGGATCAACACCGGCGGCATCAAGGTCCATGCCGAGGAAATCGAGAACGTGTTGCTCTCTCATCCGGCCGTCCGCGGTGCCGCGGTCATCGGCGCCGAGGATGCGGAATTTGGCCAACGCATCGAGGCCCATCTCGTCGTCGACGACGCCAGCGTCACGCCATCGGACGTTCTCAGCTATTGCGAAAGATCAAGGATGCTGCCCAGGGCGCTGCTGCCCAAGGCCATTCATTTCCATCCCGAACTGCCGACCAGCCCGACTGGCAAGCTCTATAGAAAAGGCTTGAGCAAGTCCGAAGCCTAGCCCGCATTTCTCGCCGGGTCACGGCCCGGATATTTCAAAACCGGTCCCTATTCTCCCGAATTATTCCGGCGGCGCTGCGCTGTCGCGCATCGAGGGCCGGGCCGCGAAATGTTCGTACCAGGCGGCAAGCGCCGGCCGGCCGAGCGGCCATTGGCCCTCGGACCAGCGCCGCTCGGCGTAGGCCAGGGCGCAGGCGATGGTGAGCGTGCCCAGGTTCGCCTCGGGCCACAGCCTGGCGCTCTTGGCCTCGGCCTCCAGCGCCTCGAAGGTCCGCCGGGCCTCGGTTTCTTTCTTGGTGATCAACGCCCGCGACTGTTGGTTTGCTGGACGGAGCATCTCGTGAAAGCGAAGATGGATGGTGTCGATCATGCCGTGGCCAAGCGCATGATGGCGCAAGACCAGCCAGCGCGCCGGCCCGGGCGGCGGCAGCAGGCCGCATCCGGCGCGGTGGTCGAGATATTCCATGATCACGAACGAATCGTAGAGCACCGTGCCGTCGTCCGTGATCAGGGTCGGGATCTGGCCCAGGGGATTGTCGCCACGCACATCCTCGATGACCGTCTCAACGGTTGTCGGCAGGAGTTCGAGTTGGTCCATCAGGCCGCATTCGTGGGCCACCAGCATGACCTTGTGGACGTAAGGCGAATCCCAAGCGTAGTGCAGCTTCATTTTCTGGCCGATGCGTGCTGTTACCCGGGAACCGTGTCCCCGGAACCCAAACGGGCGCTGGGTCTTTGAGAACAGCCGCTTCCTACGGTATAGACGACAATGAACGCAAATGGATTCCGAGAGGCCGATCTCTATCGGCCCATCAAGGAGTTGCTCGAGGGGCAGGGCTATGAGGTAAAGGGTGAAGTCGGGGCGGCGGACGTCGTCGCCGTGCGCGGCCAGGAAGAGCCGATAGTTGTGGAGCTCAAATCCGGTTTCTCCCTGGCATTGTTTCATCAGGCAATTGAGCGGCAGGGAATAACGCATTCCGTATATGTAGCCGTACCTTTCGGCACGACCAAGGCCTTCACGAAATCACTTAAGCACAACAAGGCTCTGTGCCGGCGCCTCGGCCTTGGCTTGATCACGGTTCGCCTACGGGATGAATTCGTCCAGATCCACTGCGATCCGGCGCCTTATCGACCTCGTCGAATGACGCAAAAAAAGGTCCGCCTGTTGCGCGAGTTCGCCAGACTTGTCGGAGACCCCAACACCGGCGGCACAATGCGGACAGGCCTGATAACGGCATACCGTCAGGATGCCTTGCGATGCCTAAAAGTCCTGCATTCCCTCGGTCCCACCAAGGCCGCAGAGGTCGCCAAAATCGCCAATGTCGAAAAGGCGCGGCGCTTGATGGCGGATGACCACTACGGTTGGTTCGAACGGACAGAAGTCGGCATCTATGCCCTCAGCCTGAAGGGTGAAAAGGCCTTCGCCGAGTATGCAGTTGAAATCCGGAAACTCTCGCTGGGGACAAGGGAAACACAGTAGATCGAGGGATTCATGCCGGCGCTGCCAACCCGGGATAGTCATCCCCCTGGCGGAACTTTCCTTCCAGTGCCGCCATCACCGCCAGCACCTGGTCCTCGCGCCAGGGAGCTGCCGCCACCTGGACGCCGACAGGCAGGCCGGCGCTGTCCTTTTCACAGGCCAGTGCCACCCGCTCCGCCTTGTCCCGGCTGGCGGCGCGGTCGCTTTCTTCGCCCGGCCGCACCCGGGTCGCCGCCACCACGCCGGCCGGGAAGCCGGTGAGGTTGAACAGCGCGGCATAGCTGGCGGCGCCGAACAGCTCCGTCGTCGTGCCGTGCAATGGCGCCGCGGTGCCGAAAGGCGGGCACAGCAGGACATCGACGCCAGCGCCGGCCATCTCGCCTAGCAGGCCCAGGCGATAGGCGTCGCAGGCGCTTACCAGATCCAAATACCGCGGCGACGGGCAGGTGCCGCCATGGCTGACGATCAAGGATGCCGTGTCCTGGCTCAGTCCCGATAGCACGGACGATAGCAACATCCGCATCGGCCGGGGCATGGCGGCGCCCTGCTGGATCGGCTTCAGCAAATGATTGGCGGCATCGGGCCCCAGGGCCCGCTTGGTGGCGCGGCCGCCATCGGCCGTGACGATATCGAGAAACAATCCCAGGGCTGCCCGGGCATCGGGGGCCGGGAATTCGACCACGCTGGCGCCCAGATCGGCGAGATGGCCGGCTGCCTCGCGCACGGCACGACGAACTGCCGGCGAGGGCCGGAAGAAGCCGTTGTCGTCGAAAACGCCGATGCGCAGGCTTGAGACGTCGATCCCCTCGGGTCCGGCCCAGGGCACCGGCGGCACCCGGTCGAGCAAGGGCTCGTCATAGGGCCCGGCCAGGATCGACATGGCCAGGACCAGATCATCGACCGTGCGCGCCATCGGTCCGGGCTGGGGAATGATGGCCTGCTGGCCCATCTCGAAAAAATCCATCACCGGGGTGTCGTCGTTGGGCAGGCGCCGGGCCGTCGGCTTGAGACCGTGGATGCCGCAAAAATGTGCCGGTATGCGGATGCTGCCGCCAAAATCGCCGCCCATGCCCAGCGGCATCCCGGTCGCGATCAAGGCGCCTTCACCGCCGCTGCTGCCTCCTGGCGTGCGGGCCGTGTTCCAGGGATTGTTGCTGCGGCCATAAAGCGGATTGTCGCTTTCGTAGCCCAACAGCATTTGCATGATGTTGCTTTTGCCCACGATGATGGCGCCGGCCCGGCGCAGGCGGGCGATCAGGGGTCCGTCGGCGGGGTCGATGCCGCCCTGCCGATGCAGCAAGCCCATGGTGGTTTCGCTGCCTGCCACCAGGAATTGGGCCTTGATGGTGATGGGCACGCCGTGCAGCGGTCCCAATTCGGCCCCGGCCGCGCGCGCCTCGTCGGCCGCCTTGGCCGCCTCCCGTGCTTGCTCGAACAACGGCAGGACCATGGCGTGCAGGCGCTCATGCTGGGCTTCGATTTGGTCGATATGCGCCGCCACGACCTCGACACTCGACAATGCGCCAGCGCGAATCCCGGCCGCCAGTTGGCCGGCCGATTGGCCGATGACGGTTACTTGATCTGCCATGTTTGACACCCTCCCCCTGGGCATTCTAACTGCAGGGAATGCCGGGGACAGACATCTTAATGCCTACCTTTTGAGCATTAAGGTGTGTGTCCCCCCTCTCAAAATTAAGAAATGTTAACGGCGGGTGCCGCCCGCTCGAGTGCCGCTTCGCGCAGCACCCATTCGCGGAAGGCGGCGATCTTGGGCTTGCCGGCGTCGGCTTCGGCGCACACCAGGTAGTAGCTGTGGGGTGCCGGTGCGGCAATTTCAAACGGTGCGACCAGGCGCCCGGCGGTCAGGTCCATGGAAACGAAGGGCCGGTTGGTGACGGCCACGCCCAGGCCCTCGATGGCGGCCTGGATGGCCAGGTAGGAATAATCGAAGCGGTGCGCGTGTTCGAGCTTGAGGCCGCTGACCCCGGCCACCTGCAACCAGCGCTGCCAGTCGTTCTGGCGCTGCGGCACGTTGACCTGCAAGAGCTCAAAGCGGTCGAGGTCGGCGGGCCGGCGCAACGGCCTCGAGCCGTCCCTTAGTTCCGGGCTGCAGACCGGCAACAGGTCGCTGTCCATCAGCCACCACGAGCGCAGGCCGGGCCACGGCCCCTCGCTGTAATGAAAGGCCAGGTCGATGTCCTTGCCCAGGCCGCGCCAGACGCTGACTTGGTCGTAATCGGCGACATAGGGCGCGCTGGCGATGTTGACCTGGACGTCGGGGTGGTCGCGGCGAAAGCGCGGCAGCCGCGGCAGCAGCCACTTCAGCGCCAGCGTCGCCATGGCGCCGACGGTGAGCACGGTGCGCGCCGGACTGCCGAAGATCTCGGCCGTGGCGGCGTCGACGCGGTCCAGGGCTTCCGAAAGGATGGCCAGGTAGGTGCGGCCCTCGCCCGTCAGCTCGAGGCCGGTGCTGCCGCGCAGGAAGACGCGCACGCCGAGCCGGCTTTCGAGCTTGCGCACCTGCTGGCTGATCGCCGACTGGCTGACGCGCAGCTCCTCCGCCGCCTTGGTGAAGCTCAAGTGCCGGGCCGCCGCCTCGAAGGCGCGCAGCGCGTTGAGTGGGGGCAGGTTTCACATCCCGGGCTCCGTCTATATTAGAAAATCTACTGCGAAATATTAGCATTTCCCGCTTGCACCGTCGCTTCACAGGCTCAATTGTGGATCTGCTGTGGCCATTGCAAGTGAAATTCTAATGATCATCGCCGGTCCAGGCCCAACCCTTTGGCTCCTGCCATGACCCTGGCGCGGCGCTTCCGCGAGCTCGTCCTGGCGCCCGAGATCCTCGTCCTGCCCGGCATCCACGACGCGCTCAGCGCCCGCATCATGGCCCAGGCCGGCTTTGCCGCCGCCACCGCCGGCGGCTACAGCGCCAGTGCCACGCTGCTGGCGGCACCCGACGTCTCGCTGCTCTCGCTGGCCGAGATGGCCGAGCAATACGCCCGCCTGGTCGAGGCCGGCGGCCTGCCGCTGCTGGTCGATGGCGATACCGGCTTCGGCAACGCCAGCAACGCGGTGCGCATGGTGCAAAGCTTCGAACGTGCCGGCGTGGCGGCGCTGTTCATCGAGGACCAGGTCTTTCCCAAGCGCTGCGGCCACACCCCGGGCAAGGCCGTGATCCCGGCCGCCGAAATGGTCGAGAAGCTGATGGCCGCCCTCGATGCCCGGCGCGATCCCGACATGATGATCATGGCCCGCACCGACGCCCTGGCGCTCAATGGCCTCGACGATGCCATCGAACGGGCCCAGCTCTATCGCCAGGCCGGTGCCGACCTGATCTTCGTCGAGGCCCTGCAAACGCCTGAACAGATGCGCCGGGTCTGCCGCGTGATCGAGGCGCCGGTACTGGCCACGCGCATGAACGGCGGCCAGACCCCCGAGCTCAGCGCCGCCGAGTTCGCCGAGCTCGGCTTTGCCGCGCTGGCCCTGCCGGCAGTGGCGACCTATGCTGTGGCCCAGACGCTGAGGCGGGTAATGACGGTCTTGGCCAGGGACGACAGTGACCCCGAGATCGCCGGCCACATGATGGACTTCGACGAATTCAACGAACTCATCGGCTTGGGCGACTTGCGGGCTAGAGAGAGGGATTACCAGGATCGGGCCGGGCGCTTGGCGCCGGCAGCCGATAAGAAGTGACGGAAACGAAAAAGCTAAACCGCGAAAGGGAGAACGTCATGAAACGCTTGTTGGGAATAACGCTTGCCGTTGCCATGCTCTGTGGGCTGGGCTTGGGGCAAGCCCGGGCCGAAACCGTGATGCGGGTCAGCCATCAGCTGCCGCCGCGCCACCACATGGCCAAGCTGGTCGAGGCCTGGGCGGCCGACGTGGAGAAGTTCTCGGGGGGCGCCATCGACGTCCAGACCTTCCCCGCCAACCAGGCCTTCGGGGCCAAGGAGAACTTTCCCGCCGTGGCCCGAGGGAAAATCGAATCGGCGCTCTCGGTCAACTTCCAGTGGGGCAAGACGATTCCCGAGATGAACGTCACGGCCATGCCCTACACCTTCACCGATTTGACGCTGTTGAGCCGCTTCCCGGGCTCGCCGGTGGCCAAGTTCCTGGAACAGAAACTGGAATCCAAGGGCGTGCGCAACATCGCCTGGCTCTTTGTCACCAACACCTCGATCTACACCTCGGGCGACAAGCCGCTGATCAAGCCGGCCGATTTCAAGGGCGTCAAGATCCGCGGCCTCAACAAGCTCGTCGATTCGGGGCTGCGCGCGCTCGGTGCGGCGCCCAGCGCCATGTCCGGCTCCAAGGTCTACCAGGCGCTGCAGACCGGCGTCATCGATGCCGGACTGACCGACGTCTCGGCCGCCTTTAGCCGCAAGTACTACGAGGTGCAGAAGTTTGGCACCGTGTCGCAGCTCTTCAGCGTCTACTTCCACCTCTACGTCAATCCCAAATGGTGGGACGGCCTCGACGCCGCGGCTCGCGAGGCCATCTCCAAGGCCAGCGCCAAGGCCGAGAAAAGTGCCATGCAGAGAACCGAGAGCACCGCGGCCGCAGCACCCGACCAATTGCGCGGCAAGGGCATGACCATCCACATCCACTCGGCCGCCGAGGCCGAGACCATGCGCCGTGTCATGATCGGCCCCTTCACCGATGCCTTCCTCGAGGCCTCGGGCGATGACGGCAAGAAGATCCTCGAGCTGATCAAGAACCTGTAGTGTGGCCAAGCCGGATCGTATCGAGCCACAGGTCCGGCCATGAATGATCGGAATCAGGGCGTCCGCCAAATTCTGGCGGGCGCCCCTTTCCGCTTCTTATCACGCCTGCTGGCGGCGGCCACGGCCGCCGGCCTGATGGTCGGCGCCCTGCTGGTGTTGGCGCTGACCGGCATCGTCGGCTACAGCGTCGGCATGCGCTATTTGCTGGGCCAGCCCCAGACCTGGAGCGACGAGCTGGTGGGCTACCTGATGGTCAGCATGGTCATGCTGGGGGCGGCCGAAGTGATGCGCCGGGGCGAGCACATCGAGGTCGATCTGCTGACCGAACGCCTGGCGCCACGCTGGCGCCGGTTGACAAGGATTTGGGGCCAAGCGGCCACCGCTTTCGTGGCCGCCGTGCTGATGGTGGCGGGTTTCGAGATGGTGTTCTTTTCGGCCTCCGTCGGGCTCTTGTCGGACGGCTACCTGGAAGTGCCCATGTGGATACCCCAGCTGGCCGTGCCAGTGGGCGCCGCCCTTTTGCTGCTGACGGCGCTGGGCGGCCTCATTCGGCTGTTGTTCGAGCCGCCGGAGGGCGGGCCATGATCACCCTGATCGTGATCCTGATCGGCATGCTCTTGCTGCTGCTCACCGGGGTGCCGGTGTTCGCCGGCCTGGGTGCCGCCGCCATGGCCATCCTTTACGTTGCCGAGGGCCAGATCGGCAGCATCGGCGAGTTGGTATACGGCAAACTCGAGATCTACATGCTGGCGGCGATTCCCTTGTTCGCCTTCATGGCCCACATCATGATTCATGCCCGCGTCGTCGACGACCTCTATACCGCCATGCACACCTTGGTGCGGCACTGGCCCGGCGGCCTCAGCGTGGCGACCATCTTGTCCTGCACTGTCTTTGCCGCCATCTCTGGCTCCTCGGCCGCCACGGCCCTGACCATCGGCGCCATCGCCATCCCCCAGATGACCCGCTTCGGCTATTCGCCACGCGTCGCCTATGGCGCCGTCGCCGCCGGCGGCACGCTGGGTATTCTTATCCCGCCATCGGGGCCGATGATCCTCTTTGGCGTGGTCGCCGATGCCTCGATCGGTGGCCTCTTCATCGGTGGCATCCTACCGGGCCTGGCCGTGGCGGCGCTGTTTAGCGCCTACTGCTCCATCCAGGCCGTCTGGGGCGGCAACTACGAGCGCCAGCCCCGGGCCTCGCTGGGCGAGATCGCCACGGCGCTGCGCCGCGCCATGTGGCCGATGTTGCTGCCGCCGCTGATTCTCGGTGGCATGTACATGGGCGTTTTCACGGCCACCGAGGGCGCCGCCGCCGGTGCCCTGGCGGCGCTCTTCATCGCCGGCGTGGTCTACCGCCGGCTGACCGTCGAGACGCTCTACCAGGCGGCGCTGGAGGCGGCGCGGCTGACCAGTATGCTTTTCATGATCCTCATCGCGGCGTCGCTTTTCAGCCACGTCATGACCATCCTCAGGCTGCCCGCCCAGCTTGTCGAACAGGTCACCGAGCTGGGTCTGGGGCCGATCGGCTTTTTGCTGGTGGTGATGGCCGTGGTCTTCGTGCTGGGCATGTTCCTCGAGACCATCTCGATCATCCTGGTGACCACGCCCATCGTGCTGCCGGTGCTGGATGCGCTGGAGATCAATCTGGTGTGGTACGGCGTGTTGCTGATGGTCAACCTCGAGATGGCCCTGATCACGCCGCCGGTGGGCATGAACCTTTTCGTCATCCGCGGCATCGTCGATGCGCCGATCCGCGAGATCATGGCCGGGGCCTTGCCCTACGTGCTGCTGATGACGGTGGGCCTGGTGCTGGTGCTGCTGTGGCCCGACCTGGTGCTGTGGCTGCCCGGCACGATGGGGTTCAAGTGAGCGGATCGAAAATAGGTCCCTGTCCCCGAAACTTTCTTAACGAAACCCCCTCTTAGAGTATCGGTCCCTGTCCCCCTATCTCGCTAAGTAACTGTCGTAAAATAAGATTTCTGGAAACTGGTCCCTGTCCCCGAAATTAGGGAATATTACCTGTGGGCGGGAGTCGGCAGGGATCTCTCGAGCGCCACCTGGGCCGCTTATTGGTCTTTCACGAAGGGAAATATGCGCGTGAAGTCGGCGTCCGGCTGGGCCGCGTGGAAGTCGCGCCAGAGCGCCACCAGGTTCTCGCCGAGGCGCCGGGGCGTGCCGGATTTCTGAACACCTGCAAGGTAGAGCTCGAGATCTTTTTTCAAGAGCGTGTTGGTGAAGCCTGCGTCGTATTTGCCGGGGATGATGCGGTTGGGGAACTTGTCCGCCGTCGCCATGTTCTGGCCCGACGAGGCGTTGAGGATCTCGACCATCAGCGAAGGATCGAGGCCCGCCGAGAGGCCAAAAGAAATCGCCTCGCTGGTGGCCGCCATGGCGGTGGCCGAGAGGTAGTTGTTGAGAAGCTTCATGGCCTGGCCCTGGCCCGCTTCAGCACCCACGTAGAAGGGGTTGCCCATGGCCGCAAGGGGCTCGGTCAGGGAATCGAAGATGGCCCGCGGTCCCGAGAACATGATGGCCACGGTGCCGGCCTTGGCGCCCGCCGTGCCGCCCGAGACCGGGGCGTCGCAAAAACCGATGCCGGCGCCGTCGAGCTCCCGCCAGATGCTCTGGGCTGCCTCCACGCCGATCGTCGAGGTATCGATCACGGCCGTGGTGCGGCGTTGGTTGCTGGCCGCGATCTCGGCCGCCACGGCCGCCACCACGGGGCCATCGGGCAGGCTGAGGAAGACCGTCTCGGCGGCCGTCACCTCGGCCAGCGAAGCCGCCTGGATGGCACCTTCGGGCGCCCGTTCCGCCGTTCCCGCCTTGTCGTAGACGATCGGCTGGCAGCCAGTGGCGGCCAGGTTGGCAGCCATCGGCGCGCCCATGTTGCCGAGCCCGATGAAGCCGCACTTCACGGCTACTTGCCCTCCTCCTCGAGCTCGGCCAGGCACTGCCGGGCGATGCGAAAACTCTCGACGCCGGCCGGGATGCCGCAATAGACGGCGATCTGGTGCAACACCTCTTTGAGTTCGTCCTGGCTCAGGCCGTTCTTGATGGCGCCTTTGAAATGGAGCCCGAATTCGTGGCTGCGGCCGAGCGCCGCCAGCATGCCGAGATTGAGGATCGAGCGCTGCTGTTTCGACAGGCGGTCGTTGCCCCAGGTGCTGCCCCAGCAGTACTCCGTCACCATGTCCTGGAATTCACGGTTGAAGTCGTCGGCGTTCTGCATCGCCTTGTCGACGTATTCGGCGCCCAGCACCTCTTTGCGGACTTTCATTCCGGCGTCGTAGCGTTGCTGGTCCATGGCTGTCCCTCCGTTCTCAGATTTCGATAACGGCCACGTCCTGACCCTCGGCCACCTCGTCGCCTTCACCGACCAGGAACTTGCCCAGCTTGCCGGCCACCGGGGCCGTCACCGGGATTTCCATTTTCATGGATTCGAGGATGATGATCTCTTCGTCCTCGGCCACGCTGGCACCGACCTCGACGTTGAGCTTCCATACCTTGCCGGTCATTTCGGACTGAACCGTTTCCTTCGCCACGCGCATCTCCTTCGGATTCTCTGACTGTCGTTAGGCCTCCGTTCTGCCCTTCCCGGCCTCCGCCGTCAAGCACCACGGCCGGGCGGCAGCTGGCCGTCAAATCGGCCCATGATGATATTCCCGTGCCGATGCCAGGGGGGCGGTGTAGGGTTCGGTCTCTGTCAGGCCGTCTCGGGAGATGCATCATGGGGTCCACACCGGCGCTCAATGAGGAAGAGCTCGCAGCCCTCAGGGCGCTCGATACGCCCACCGTCTGCAACGCCCTCGAGCTGGTCGACCCCGAGCGCCGCGGCCGGGGTTTCAGCAGCCAGCCGATATTCTGCCTCGATCCCACCCTGCCGCCGCTGGTGGGCTATGCCAAGACCCTGACCATCCGCTCGACCGAGCCGCCGAGCGGCAATGCCCTCGAATCCCGTCTCGAATACTATCGCCAGCTCGAAAGCGGCCCCCAGCCCGCCATCGCGGTAATCCAGGACCTCGACGGCGAGCGCGCCGGCTTCGGCTCCTTCTGGGGCGAGGTCAACTCGAACATCCACCGGGCGCTGGGCGTGGCCGGCGTCATCACCGACGGCAGCACCCGCGATCTCGACGACATCGCGCCCGGCTTCCAGATCCTGGCGGCCAAGGTCGTGCCCTCGCACGCCTGGGTGCATCCCGTCGAGATCGGCGTCCCGGTCGAGGTTTTCGGCATGAATGTGGCGCCCGGCGATCTGCTGCACGCCGACCGTCACGGCGCCGTGGTGGTGCCCCACGAAGCGGCTCGCGAGATCCCGGCGGCGGCGGCGTTGGTGGGCCGCCGCGAGGCCGTCATCATCAAAGCCTGCGCCGAGCCCGGATTCTGCGTCGAACGCCTGGTCCAAGCCATGGGGCAGGCGGCCAAACTGAGCTGACGTCAACCCGCCGGTGCTATTTCGAGGTTCCCTCGATCTCGACAAACAGCGTGATCTCGTCGCCGATGCCGCCCAGCGCGTACTTCATGCCGAAGTCGGAGCGCTTGATCTTGCCGCGGGCCGAGAAGCCGGCGGTCAGGGCCTTGCTTCTGGGGTTGGGCGCCATCTTGTTGAAGCTGACGTCGAGCGTTATCGACCGGGTGACGCCCAGCATGGTGACCTCGCCGGTAACCTTGCCGGTCTTTGCGCCGGTCACGGTCACCTTGGTGGTGCTGAAGGTGATTTCGGGAAATTCCTTGACGTTGAAGAAGTCGGGTGAACGCAGATGGCCATCGCGCCGGTCAAGGTTGGTGTCCACCGAGGCGGCGTCGATGACCAGTCTGGCGCTGCTCTGCTCCGGCGCGGCGGGGTCGAATTCGAAGCTGCCGCTGATCTTGCCGAAGTGGCCGATCATGTTGGAATAGCCAAGATGTCCGACCAGGAAGGCGGCAGAGCTATGGAGGCTGTCGATCCTGAAGGACGCCGCCGGGGCCGGCACGGCGCCGAGGCCGACGGCGGCGGCCAGAATTCCTGCAACGACCAAACTGCGTGCGTTCATGACTTGCTCCTTTTTGCCTGGGCGAAAGGTCGGTTCAATAGCTTGGCTCCCTCGAGGCCAAGGCAAGCCCGATGCCAATGGCGAGCGCCGCCGGTACCAGGGCCACCACTCCCGTGGCCAGCGGTGCCAGCACGTCGCCGCTCGGGCCCGCCGGCAGCTTGAGGCGCCGGGCGGCGAGCGGCGAGGCGACCACCAGGGTCGCGATGGCGAGCCCCAGCCGACTGGCCTCGGAAAAGAGAAGCATCTGGCCACCCAGCGCCAGCAGGATGCCGAAGGCGGCAAAGACGCCGAGGCCGGCGAAAGGAAAGCGCTGGCTGGGCCAGTTGAGGATCAGTCCGCCACCCAGCGCCGCCGCCAGGGCGAAGGCAAGCTGGGCCGTCGAGGCCGTGCGGCCCAAGAGCGCCAGCGCACCCAGCGCCAGGGCCAGGACCAGCGCCACGGCCGGAGCCTCGAGGCCGCGCCGGCCGGCCTCGGGCGGCTGCCCATAGGCCAGCAAGACGGCGCTGCCGGCCACCACCAGGGCGGCAACGGCGGCGAAGCTCGTGCCCTCGCCCCGGGCCAGCCCACGCCAGCCCAGCCAGATGCCGATGACCAGCGGCAGTGCCAGCGCCAGCCCCGGGCGCAGCAGCCGGAAGCGCGCCGCGCCGATTTCCACCGCCAATCCGGCGCCGGCCGCCAGCAGGGCCAGATAGGGCAGCTTCTGGGCCGAGCCGCGCGGCGCCAGCGGCGGCAGGCCCATATGATCAGCCAATAGGCCGCGAGAAAGCCCAGCACCAGCCCCAGGGCGGCGTAACGGCGATTGAGCGCGAATGCCAGCAAGGCCGTCGCCAGCGCGACCACGAACGGCAGCGCGGCGGTTTCGATGATGAGGTCGGCGATATCCACGGAAGGGAAAGTTCCGAGCCCATCCGGAGCCCCGCCAGCCGGGGCTCCGGCAGGTCCGGCTAGAGGTCCTTGTGGCTGCCGTCGCAGAGCGGCGACTTGCCGGTCTTCTTGCAACCACAGAAATAGACGGTCTTGGTCTCAGGGGCCTCCCAGGCCAAAGGCGTAAAGCTGGTTTCCTTGTGCGTGCCGTCGCACAGCGGTTGCTTGCTGCTGCGGCCACAAGTGCACCAGTAATATTTTTCGCCGGCTGTTACGTCTGTCGCATAGGGAGATTTTTGGGCAACTACAACTTCATCCATTTAGGTATTCCTCCTCGCTGCAAATAATTCCGGCGGACTTGCCAAACCCGGCGTGCCGGACCATAGTCGGTTACCTAGCAAAACCGGTTACGGAATAAAAGTAGGTACTTTCAGGTAACCACCAGCTTTCTTTCGGACACCAGCATGAACGAATTGGCCAAGCCCATGACCCTGCCGGCGAGTCCCATGGGGTGCCCGGTGGATTCGCTGCTGCGGTTGTTGATGGGGCCGTGGACGACCTACATCCTCTACACCCTGCAACACCAGGGACCGACGCGCTTCGGAGCGCTGCGGCGCCTGATCCCGGGCATCTCGGCCAAGGTGCTTTCCGAACGCCTGAAGATGCTGGAGCACGCCGGAGTCATTTTCCGCGAGCAAAAATCCAGCATCCCGCCCCAGGTCACTTATGGCCTGACCGTTCGGGGCGAGGAGTTGCGCTCCGTCATCGATGCTCTCGAAGATGTCGCCCGGCGCTGGGCCGCCGAGGATGCCGGCGGGATGATTGCCGCGACCGAAGCCGCCGCCGCCGAATAGATCAATCTCCGGAATCGAGTGCTTCCAGGGTCGGCAGGCCGTCGATGCTGGTGGCGATGTGTTTCTGCGTGAAGGCGGCAATGCCCTCGGGGCCCTTGCGTTCGGCCCAACGCAGCAACTGGTCGCGCTCCTCCACAAATTCGTAAAGCGGTACGCCGAAGCCGCAGGAATCGCCGATCCGTGTCACCTCGAGACGAATGATCGTTCGCGTGCTTAGGCGTTCGGGAAAGCGTCCCGCGAGTTCGCCGAAGTCGGCGTGCGTGGGCTCCAGAACTTCGCCGCGGCCGTAGAGTCTCAAGATACGCGGCGGCCCGGCGAAAGCGCAGAACATGATGGTCAGGCGGCCGTTCTGGCGTACATGGGCGATGGTCTCGGCGCCGCTGCCGGCCAGATCCTGATAGGCCACCGTGTGGCTGTCGAGGACGCGTAGTGCATCCAGGCCTTTGGGCGAGAGATTGACATGGCCGGCATCGCCCGAAGGCGCGCTGGCCACGAAGAAGACCTGCTGCGCCTCGATGAATTCGATCAGCCGTTCATCCAAGGCCTCGAATGTCTTGCCCATCAATGTCTCCTCAGAGTTCGTCGGCCGTTGCCGCCAGGGCAGCTATGGCGGCGGCGTCGAGCCGGTAAGGCAGCCACTCGGCCAGATGCCGTCCGCCCAGACGGAGATAGAAATCCCGCGTCGGGTTCCAATCGAGCACGTTGAGATCGAGGCGCCGGCAGCCACGGGCCGCAGCGATTTTCGCCACTGCCGCCATCAGCCGGCGGCCGAGTCCATGGCCGCGGGCGCGATCCTCGACGAAAAGATCCTCGATGTAGAGCCCCGGCCGTCCCTCCCAGGTCGAATAGTTGGGGAAGAACAGCACGAAGCCCACCACCTCGCTCTCCCACTCGGCCAATACTACCTCGAAACAGGGAGGTTCGCCGAAGCCGTCGCGGCGCACGTCGTCGGCGCTCAGGCGAACGCTTTCCTCGGGCTCGTGCTCGTAGGCCGCCAGCGCCTTGACCAGCCGCACCACGTGGTCGGCATCGTCGGGTCGGGCCCAGCGGATGGTGGCGCTCATTTTGGCGGCTTGCGCTCCTTTTCGACCATCGGCGCGCCGGCTTCCTTCCAGGCGTCGAAGCCGCCCTCGATGTGGGCCACGGGCTCGAGGCCCATGCCCTGCAGCTGCTGCGTGGCCAGGGCCGAGCGCAGGCCGCCGGCACAGAAGAAGACGAACTTCTTGCCCGAGCCGAAGAGCTCGCGGTAGTAGGGACTCTCGGGATCGACCCAGAACTCCAGCATGCCGCGCGGCGCATGAACCGATCCCGGCACGGTGCCCTCGCGCCAGAGCTCGCGGATGTCGCGGATGTCGATGATCTCGACCTCTGGATCCTCGATCAGTTCGACGGCCTGGGCCACGGTCAAGGTCTCGATTTCGGCCTCGGCCTCGGCACAGAGTTGTTTATAGCCCTTGGTGATCATGGTGTTTCCGGCGGCAGTTGAGGGGATGCGATTGGCGGCTATTTGTCCCACAATGCGCCGGAGCAGTCGAGGAAGTAACGATGAGCGGCAACAAAGGCGAACGCCGGTCGGCTTGGGCCGCGCATCCCGACTACCGCGTCGGCTTCGAGCCCACGAAAAAGCGCGTGCGCGTCCAATTCAACGGCCAGACCGTGGCCGACAGCAGCCGTGCCCGCATCATGTTGGAAACCCGGCACAAGCCGGTTTACTACCTGCCGCGGGCCGACGTAGCTATGGAGTTCGCCCAGCGCAGCGATCACGAGAGCTTCTGCCCCTTCAAGGGCCAGGCCTCGTACTGGACGCTGGTGGTCGACGGGCGGAGTAGCGAAAACGCCATGTGGAGCTACGAGCAGCCCTTCGCCGAGGTCGCCGGCATTCGCGACTACATGGCCTTTTACGGGGATCGCGTGGATGCTCTCTGCGTCGGCGACGAGAGGGTCGGGTGGTAGCGGCTATTCCCGTTCGGCCGGCGCGGCGTCCGCCGCGGCGATGATGGTGGCGGCGATTTCGCCGACGTCTTCGCGGTTTTCGTTGTTGTCGATCACCAGATGCGCGATTTGCGGCTCCTCGACGGCGATGTCGAGGCCGACCACGTTCTCCTCCTGGCCACTGTCGGCGCGCAGGTAGAGGTCCTTGGGGTCGCGCCGGCGCAGCGTCTCGAGGTCGACTTTGAGAAAGACCTCGAAGTAGCCGGGCAGGTTTTTGCGGTTCCAGTAGTGGATGCGGTGGAAGAGCGACATGGTGGCGACCACCGCTGTCTCGCCGCGCTTTGTCGCTTGGCGGGCTAGTTCACCGACCCGGTAGGCGTTTTCCAGACGGCCTTCGCGGTCGTGACCGAGCGGTGCATCGGCATAGGCTTGGCGCACGGTGTCGCCGTCGATCAGCAAGACCGTCGTACCGGCGGCGCGCAATTGCCGCGCGATCTCGTTCGCTATGGTGCTTTTGCCGGCGCCCGAAAGTCCAGTGATCCAAATCACCTGGCCCGAAGATGGCGCTGGCGGATTGCCTACCATCGCCAGTCGTGGCTCCAGGCCTCGGCGGCGGCGATTTTTTCCTGGTAGAACCTGAGGTCGGTTTCACTGTCGACCTCGCACCAGGAGCCCTCGACCGCCACCGCGCCGATAGCCGTGCCGGCCGCCAGCAAGCGCGACAGCAGGGCCGTCATGTCGAGGCGGTCGCGCTCGGCCTCGGCCAGGCCGGCCAAGAGCTCGCTCACCCCCTGCCAGCCCGCCGGCGTGAACTTCAAGAGCCCCATGTACTGGCCCTCGATCTCGTCGGCGCGGGCGGTGCGGGCGCCGATCTCGAGAAGCCGCCCGCGGCGCTGGCGAAAAATTTCGGCATCGGCCAGGGGATCTTCGAAGCGCCCTTGCCAAAGTGCCTGCCAGTGGCGATCGTAAGCGATGGCCACATCGTGGCGATCCGCGGCCAGGGCGCACACGGCGTCGGGGTGGTAGACGATGTCGGAATAGGAGACCAGGCAATCGTCGCGCCGCAGCACGTCGTCGGCGGCGGTCAATGTCACCACCATGTTGCTATCGGCCCAGCGTTCGTTGTCCCGCACATCGTAGCCGGGCCCCGAAAGTGCCTCGCGGTAGTAGCCGCGCACTACCACGATTTGCTCGATGCCGGCGGCGCCCAGCGCGGTCAATTGCCAATCCAACAAGCTGCGGCCGGCCAGCTCGGTCAGGCACTTGGGCTGGTTGTCGGTCAATGATCCCATGCGCGAGCCGCGGCCGGCGGCCAGGATGATGCCGATCATGACGATACCCTCAATTGCCGCCCAGCCCGAACAGGTGGCGCACCAGGGCGCGGTCGAGATCGGCCGGCTGGGCCTCGCGCTCCGGGTGCCACATCACCGCGATCAGCGGCCGCTCGGGGCAATGACAGGCCTCGACCCAGCCGTCGGCGGTAACGGCCAGGGCCTCCAGCGGCGGCGCCAGGGTCTCGGCCCTGATGCCCACGGTGTGGAAGGAATTGACCTCGGTCATGGCCGGCAGTCCGGGGCAGGGTTGGGCCACAAGGGATACCTGGTGGCGCTGGGCCACGTGTTCCTCGCGCCGGCAGTCTCCCAGCGGCCCGCCCAGGACGCTCTGCACGAACTGCATGCCGCGGCAGACGCCAAACAACGGCAGGTGGGCCTGCCAGGCGTGCTTGAAAAGCGCCCGTTCGGTGGTGTCGCGCGCCGGCGCCGCGCCGATATCGTCGCCGCCGGTGAGGATCAGACCGTCGAGCTCCCAGTCGCGGATGAACTCGCTGGCCTGGGTGCCGGCGTTGGGCAGCGGCAGCCAGGCTGCCTCGGGCAGCACCGCGGCCATGAAGGCGAGCCAGTCGCGGGCCAGGGCGTCGCGTTCCTCGACGTAAGCGACGGCGTCAGAGGTGCGCATGCTGAGGCCGAGGCGTCGGGTTTTGACCATGCCGCTGTGCCGGGGCTTCTCAGGCCGCGTCCAGCCGGCGCAGCAGGCGGTCGGCACAGTTGAGTTCGACCCGGCGGGCCGAGGCCATCAGCTCGAAGGTGCGTTCGCCGCAGCCGATGGCGGCGGGCAAACCGAACTCGGCGCAGCGGATCGCCATGTGGGAGTTGGTGCCGCCGAACTTGGTGATCAGGCCCTGGATGCCCTTGGTGAATATCCAGTCGTAGCCAGGGTCGGCGTTTTCTATGCAGACGATCTTGCCATAAAGGTTGGTGCCGGCGGAGGCCAGGGAATCGAGCAGTATGGGCTGACCCTCGATGCGGCCCGAGCCGATGAAATTGGGAGCAGAGCGGTGCAGCGGCACGACGTATATGTCCTTGGCGTCACTGATCAGGTAGTTGAGCTTGAGCGCGGCGCTCAGTTCCATGGCCCGGCGGCCGCCCTCGGCCAAATCCAGAAAGTGGAGGTCGGTATCGTCGAGCACCGCATCGGTCAGGGTATCGAGCATGGCGTTGACCTCGATGTAGGAGAGGTCGTCGCGGCCCAGGCCGAGGATCTCGCCCCAACGCCCGATGGCCGCCAGGGCGTCGGAAAGGCTGCGGGTGAAGACGAACTTGGCGTCTTCGCGGCCGGCGATGGCGCGCCGAGCGTAGCTCACCAGGCCTTCGGCGTCGATGTTTGTGAGCCCGCTTTCAGCCAGCAGCTTGTCCACGGCGGCCTGTTCGGCGGCGCTGAGCGCAAAGCTCGCGGGTGCCACTTCCTCGGGCGGCAGGCTGTCGGAAAAAAGATCGTCGCGCTCGTCGTAGCGTGGCGACAGGATGTCGTAGGTGCCGGGGCGCAGGTGGCCATAACGCAGCATGAAGGCCTGCGGGCCCAGTTGGCCGCGGCAGACGGCGGCGAAATCCGACGTAAGCTCGCCCGAGACCGTGCGCACCGAGCGGCGCAATTCCGCCAGCCGCTCCGGCGCGATGGCGCCGCGGGCCACGGCCGAGCGCAGCAGGGCCTCGGCGATGAAGGCGTGGCGGGCGATGATCGAGAACGGCAGGGTGCCCGAAGTCCGGCATTCCTGCAGATAATCGGCGGCCGCCAGCAGGGGTTCGATCTCGTGTTGGTCCTGGCTCGTTTTGCGGCGCTGGCGCTGCTTGTCCGAGAGCGTGTCAACCACCGTGCGGGCCAGTTCCAGCGTGCCATTACGGCCCAGCTCGAGGCAGGAATTGGTCAAGCTGGCCAGGTGCTCGCGGAAGCTGGCCAAGTCGTCGGCGCCGAGCAGGCCGCCGTAGCGCGCCGAAAAATTCTCATCGAAGGTGAAGTCGAGGCAGGTCTGGGCGACCTCGAATTCGACCTTGTCGTGGAGTTCCGGGTGTCCGCTCAGGCGGTCGAGCCAGGCGTCCACCAGGGCCTCGGCGATAGTGCCGTCGAGGCCCTCGGGCAGCAGCGAATTGAAGCTGTTGCGCACGTCGATGAAGGGGTGGCCGCCGACCGTGACCATGAGTTCCTCGGAGGGCAGCCGGCGGTAGCCCATGCGTTCGCGGGCCAGCCGCCAGACGTCGCGGGTGATCAATTCGCGATAGAGCGAGGCGGCCAGCGGCCTCGGCGTGGTGCCGATGATCTCGGCCGGGTTCCAGTCCGGCATGACGCCGAGCACGGTGCGCGAGCCGGCCAGGCCGGCCCGGGGCCGGGAGCGGTTCTCGACGAATCGCTCGATGTATTCCAGGCGCTTCGAGACCCGGTTCTGGGTGCCCGCCAGCCAGCGCCGCTGCAGGCTGATGCGCCGCACCTGGAAGAGCACGACGCGGCCATCGTGGGTTATGCCGAACTCGATATCCAAGGGTACCGGGCCGCAAATTTCCTCCAGGTCGCGGGCCAGGACAAGCATGCTGAGGACACGCTCGGATTGCAGGTACTTGTCGTCGCAGCCGCGAAACACCAGCACCGCCTTGTTGACGTGGGTGCCGCCGGTGATCGAGTCGGTCTTGCCCGATTCGTCGTCGTATTCGATGACGTAGAAGGGCGAGCCGCGCTGCAAATCGTGGGTCATGATGACGCCACTTAGCGCCACGTCGTCAAGCATGGGCTGGACCAGGACCTGATCGTTGGGATTGCCGGAATAGGAGGCAACGACGTCGGCGATGGCGCTTTGCAGGGCCTGGCGGTTGCCGCCATCGACGCCCAGCCGGCTCATGAAAGCACCGGCCATTGAACCTTCCGCGCTGTCCTCGCCAGTGGCGCTGGAGCGCACCGCCAAGATCTGCTCGCCGTAGTCCGCGGCCAGGCGCTCGAGCACGGCGTCGGGGTCGGCCAGCCAATCGGAGACCGGGAAATAGGTCAGATCGAGGACCTCGGCCCGTCGCACCAGCGGCGCCAGCCGCTCCAGCGTCTCGGCCTTGGTGCCGAAGGAAAAATCAGTCGCCATCAATTGCGCAACCCGGCCAGCCAGACCTGGGTGGTATAGGGAATGTCGATGACCGCGAGGCCGCTCTCTCGCAGTACCGCCTCGATATCGCCAATGACGGCCTCGAACTGCTGGCCCGCCTGGCGGTGCAGCGTGCCGTGGCTGCGCCAGGCCTCGAGGCAGTCCTGCAAGGATTGTTGGTGTGTGATGCCGCCCGAGATGCGGCTCACCTCGCCAAACAGGCCGCTGGCTTCGATCGCCACCGTCTGGTCCTCGCGCCGTCTGCCGTAGGCGTAGTCCGGTATGCGGGCGGCAATGGCGCTTTCGATGGCGGCCTGCAGTGGGTCATCGAGGTCGCGGTGGTTCCACATGCAGGCGAACCAGCCCTGCGGCTTGAGGATGCGGGACGATTCGCGGAGCGCCGCCGCTTGGTCGACGACGTTGAAAGACGAGCCGAAGGTGACCAGATCGAAAGCGTCGTCGGGTTGTTGGGTGTGCTCGCCGGTGCCTTCGACCCAGCTCACCCGGGGCCAGGCGGCGGTGCGCTTCTGGCCGCGGGCACGCATCTCGTCGTTGGGCTCGACCGGGCTTACCTCGAGGCCGCGTTGCAGCAGTTTCAGCGTCAGGTGCGCCACCCCGGCACCGACGTCGCAGACCCGCGCCCCGGCTTCCAGCCCGGTGCTTGCCAGCAGCTCGTCGATGGCGGCATCGGAATAGTCCGGCCGTTGCAGGTAGGCCTCGGCAAGGTCGGAATAGTCCCATTCCGTTTTCATATCTCAAGCTCCACTGCTGCTTCGGCCAGCGATCGCTTTGGGCCGCGTTTTTCTTACCTGTCGGCGCCGATCAAAGCAACTCGATCAGTGCTTCGCGGCGCCGCCAGCCGCGCCACCAACGGCCCACCACATGGCGGCGCAGGGCCAGGTATTCGGTCCCCATGGCGCCCACGGTGCGGCCATCCCAGGGCCGCCGCCGGCGCCACAGCCGGGTCTCGAAGCGAAAGGGCCAGAGCCACAGCATAAAGGCCGCCAGCCTGAGCGGCGTTAGCAGGAAAGGCCAGCCGATATCATAGCCCCAGGCGGCGTACTTGTCGGCCAACAGGAACTTCAAACGCAGCCGGTCGAAGGGCGTCACGATGTCGCCGTGGCGCTTGGCGATGGTTTGGCTCTGAAAGCCCTGGACCACGGTATCGCCGCTACGCCAGGTCCAGAGCTTGCCGTCGAAGGTGCTGTGCATGAGATTTTCGTGCCACTCGATGCCGATCCAGGCAGCGATTTTTGCCAAGGTCTCGCGGGGCTTCATATGCAGGTCCTCGAGCCGTACGGCACGGCTCTCGTTGCCCTCGAAGGCGGTCTCGCCGGGGGGGCTGCGCTGCGCCATGGGCGTGGCGTAGTCGAGGCTTTGCAAAATCAGGCGCCTGGGCAGGTCGAGGTGCAGCCATTGTTCCGAACGCCCGCTTCCCTGGTAGTGCGAGGCCAGGGTCTGGACCGGTTCGCGCACGGTGTGGAGGAACTTGACGCGGCCCGGGAAATCTTGGGCCAGGGGGCGCAGTTTGTCCGGTTCGGGAACATGTCCCTGGAAGACCAGCAAGGGCCGGCCAGCCCCGAGCTTACGTCCCAGAACCTCGGCGTAGGCGGCGTGTACGGCCTTAAAGAAGTAGCGCCCCGGTAGCGGCTGGCTTTGGAAGTCCTCGATCACCAGGGCGAGCTTGCGCAACAGGGCGTCGCTGAAGGCGCCCTTGTCCAGGCCCAGTCGCTGGTCGCCCTCGGTGCCCATGCGGTCGAGGCCGTAGCTGGTTCCCAGCGAGGTATCGCCAACCTCGGCGCCGGGATCGAAGAAGACCTCGTAGGCGTCGAGAAAATAGCCCAGCGCGGTTATCGCCGGCAGCTCGCGGATGCTTTCCCAGAAGGCGTAGAAGCCGACCAGATAGATCGCCGGCAGCGTCACCACCTGGGGATGGTTGTCCAACAGGCTGTGCAAAAAGACAGAGCCGGAACGGCCATAGTAATGGATCGAGATGACGTGCTCGAACTGGGTGGCATCGATGGCCGGGGTATCGGGTGGCGCCACGGTGTGATCTGCGGCTCGCTCTGTCAGGGTGCTCCAGAGCTTAATCCGGAATGTTCGCCGGGTCACGGCCTGCCTCACGTCCAGCCGGCGGTCCGGGGGCGGCCAAAAGCGTGCTACGATCACCCTCTGATGCCGCTTCGCACCACCCTTGTCGGCGCTCTCCCCAAGGCCGATTTCTCGCCCAAGCTGGTGGGTCATAACGCCTTCAGCGTCAAGCCCACCTATGCCGCGGAAGTCGGCCGCTTTTTGGAAAGATTCGACGTCGGCGGCTACTTCGAGGTGCAGACCCTGCAGGCCGTGCTGCAACAGCTCGAGTTGGGCCTCGACATCCTCACCGAGGGCGAGCTCAGCCGGGTCGATTACTGGCGCTACAACTGCTTCTATCTCGACGGCCTGGAAGCCGACGGCGACGATATCGTGGTGACCGGGGGCCTGTGTCGCTGAGCGAGCCGGTGCTGCACCACGATTTCAGCCGGGCCCAGGCCTACAC